>JAAHHL010000876.1 GCA_010672185.1 Caldora sp. SIO3E6
CTGGAGAGCCAATCCAGAATTCTCTTTAAGCCCGGTTTCTTTACCTAGGCCCTAGCAAAGTCTTTAGTAGACACCAGGATTGAAGCGATCGTCACCTGCGTTGTAAACAGCTTCTGGATCAGTCACTATGAAACTTTCCTTGTTAGCCTCCAACCTTGTTTTCTGTGTTTCACTAAGTCCCGGGATATTCAAAACCTCTTCTACTGCTCCATAGGGAGCATTCTTAATAATTTTGCTTGCCAGATTCGGGTAAAACCCTGGATATTCACGAAAATATCGAATATGGCTATTGTTCAAATCAATTTTGTCTTTGTTACCAAACTTGGTAGCAAGCTTGGCATCAGCAGGATTACTTACAGGAGCCTCAGCCAGTAAAACGGGGGATGATTGCAAAGTAACACTACTCAATGAATTCAGGTAAGTTAATGGCATTGGTGAAGCCATAACCTTCAGAGGTAAACCCAAGCAGCCTATGGCAATAGTCAAGACTGCTAGTAGACGAACTAATCCTTTCATCAACTTAACTCCTTAGCTTATACAAAACAGCATTAACTATGAACAGAAGTTATACCACTGTTCATTTAGTTTAATTTTTGTGTCCATTATCTCATTTTATGGGAACAATGCTCTAATACAGGGAACAGGAAAGCCGAGGAGTGTGGGAGGTGTGGGTAGAGTTAGGCTGAGAGCTTGCACCATTCTCGATACCCGCAGGGGGTTTAACAAGGGGCTTAAGCCCCTTGTTGCATACGACTGCTTAGGGGTTTGCTGTCTACAAAGTGCTGAAAGTATTGATTTTGCGTAATTTTTAAATTGATCTAAAAGGCGACTGAGAAATGGTTTTTTTATGGCAAGATATAAAATTGCTCAATTAAGTAAAAACAGATACATTTAACTATGACTCTGCGATTAGGTGATACCGTACCAGATTTTACACAGAATTCTACTGAAGGCGAAATTAGCCTTTACGATTGGGCAGGAGACAGCTGGGTAGTGTTGTTCTCTCATCCAGCGGACTTCACACCAGTTTGCACCACCGAGTTAGGTGAAGTTGCCAAGCTTAAGCCTGAATTCGAGAAGCGCAACGTTAAAGTGCTGGCTTTGAGTGTTGACGATGTTGATTCTCACAAAGGCTGGCTGGGAGATATCAATGAAACTCAGAAGACAACTGTCAATTACCCAATTTTGGCAGATCCGGATAAAAAGGTCTCTGACCTCTATGATATGATCCATCCCAATGCCCTCAATACTTTAACTATACGTACTGTCTTCATTATCGACCCGAACAAGAAACTGCGCCTTAATTTCACCTACCCTGCTAGCACTGGGCGCAATTTCGATGAAATCTTGCGAGTAATTGACTCTTTGCAACTGACGGATAACTACCAGGTAGCCACCCCAGTTAACTGGAAAGATGGAGATGACTGTGTTGTTGTTCCATCTATTAAGGATCCTGAAGAATTGAAAGCGAAGTTCCCCAAAGGTTACGAGGAAATCAAGCCTTACTTGCGGATGACTCCCCAACCTAATAAGTAGAGTCCACAGGCTTTCCCTGGGCGAAGCATTTGGATAGATAGACTTCGGTCTAGATACGAAAAATTATCGCCCAAATGCTGGGCGAAGCATTTGGATAGGTATACTTGGGTCTGGGTGCGAAAAATTATCGCCCAAATGCTGGGCGAAGCATTTGGATAGGTATACTTGGGTCTAGGTGCGAAAAATTATCGCCCAAATGCTGGGCGAAGCATTTGGATAGGTATACTTGGGTCTGGGTGCGAAAAATTATCGCCCAAATGCTTCGCCCCTACATACTTCTGCATTGGAAAACTCAACAAATTACCAATCTCCATGGATATCAAAGCAGGCTTCGTCGGAACCGTTGGCAACACGCCACTTATTCGCCTCAACAGTTTTAGTGAAGAAACTGGTTGTGAAATCCTTGGTAAGGCTGAGTTTCTTAATCCTGGGGGTTCGGTAAAAGACCGAGCAGCTCTTTACATTATTAATGATGCCGAGAAGAAAGGGTTACTTCAACCTGGTGGCACTGTAGTTGAAGGTACAGCGGGCAATACTGGTATTGGTCTAACTCATATCTGTAATGCCAAAGGTTACAAATGTTTGATCATTATTCCAGAAACTCAATCCCAAGAAAAGATCAATACCTTGAGAACTCTGGGAGCGGAAGTTCGTACTGTTCCTGCCGTACCTTACAAAGACCCTAATAATTATGTGAAGCTTTCTGGGCGCACTGCCAGCGAGATGGAAAATGCGGTTTGGGCGAATCAGTTTGATAATCTAGCCAACAGACAAGCTCATTACGAAACTACTGGTCCAGAAATTTGGCAACAGACGGAAGGGAAGATTGATGCTTGGGTATCTGCTACTGGTACCGGAGGGACTTTTGCCGGTGTTTCGATGTATTTGAAGGAAAAAAATCCTAATATTAGATCTATCTTAGCTGATCCGATGGGCAGTGGTCTCTACAATTATGTCAAAACTGGCGAGATTAAGGCAGAAGGCAGATCAATTACAGAAGGTATTGGTATCAGCCGCATTACAGCTAATATGACAGGAGTTCCCATTGATGATGCGGTTCAAGTTGATGATTCTGAATGTGTGCGGGTAATTTACCAGCTACTCCGGCAAGAGGGACTATTTATGGGGGGTTCTGTTGGTATTAATGTGGGGGCAGCAGTTGCCCTTGCTAAACAAATGGGACCTGGTCATACTATTGTCACTGTTTTGTGTGATGGTGGTGCTCGCTATCAATCCCGACTGTTCAATCCGGATTGGTTAGAGTCGAAGGGGCTTTCGTTATAATTGATAATTGATAATGGATAATTGATAATTAATAATTGATAAATTTGGTCTTGTGACCTCTGACGATCGTTCCAGGCTAACGCCTCGGCTTTGCCTAACGCTACCGCTACCGCTATCGTTTACGAAGAAAAAAAACAAGATTTTCCTGAATTTCAATCCTCTTATTTTAAGGAGAGGTAATTATCAATTATTCATTATTCATTATTCATTATTCATTATTCATTATTCATTATTCATTATTCATTATTCATTATTCATTATCAATTATCAATTGGTGAAACGGGTTTCCAAGTACCGTGGAAGCTGAAGGGAAGAACTTTAGGTAAACCCAACCGACAAACCGGTTCTTCCTCTAGACTACCTTCAGCAAACACCCAAATTTCACTTCTGTGGGCATTACCGTCATAAACTACCGTCAACAGCCATCCTTGCTCTCTATTAAAAGTATCTGCGGCATAGATAGGTTCCACAACATAGCGATTCTCTCCCACCTCGGCTTCGGTTAAGGTATTAGTTTGATAATCAAAGCGAGCAATACTACCTAGCATCAGGGGAAGTAAATTTAACTTCAAGGGAGGCAGGAAAAAGATGAGATATTGCCCCGCCAGAACAAAACTATGCAGAAATGGTAAGCCATCGAGCTTGATTGCTGCGGTTTGCATAATTTTGCCAGTGCGATCGCTCCTGTAAAGATTTAAGGTAAACTTTTCATCGGATTAATGCGCGGTTTGGATACCCCTAACTTCTAGATATGGGGAGGAAAACCGCGCCAACATTAAATGGAGCGATAGCGACTTCCTTATTTTCTAGTCGTAGACTGTACAAGATGTAATTTTCGCGGTAATATAGTTTTCAGCGCGAGACAAATTAGCATGTACGCCACCA
>JAAHHL010000877.1 GCA_010672185.1 Caldora sp. SIO3E6
AAGCAGCTCTCCAGCCCTTGCCATGCCCAATAACTCCATAAATCTTTATTTAATACTGCTAAACTAGCTAAGGTTCCGACTCTAGCACCAACGGGTAGATTAACTCACCGTAATTTTTCCAAGTAATCACCTTTTCTATATATACCGGCAGGGTCTAGAGAATTGGCATCAACTAGGTGAGGTAACAACATCCCTGGATGAAACAGCATTAGCCAGTCCGTTGGCTGGTGATTGTGGCTATGATGGTGTAGCACAGTGGTCATGATGATCAAAAACATGAGTACTGCACCACTGCCTAACCAGGGTTGGAAGCTGCTCATTTTTCTGCCTATTAAGCCAAATAACATTGCCAGACTGTAAAAGCAGAGGCAACTGCTAGCTATAACTAGGTAAAACCAGAGCATTTGACCCCAAGAAATGCTACCCCCTACACTGGACAAGAGGTGCAAAGGTAAAGCTAGACCGACTGCGATATAGAGTAAAATGGGCACTCCTAAGAGTTTGCCACCTAAAATACTTAGGCTTGATTGGGGAGTGAGGCGCAGGAAGTTCAGCGTACCACGACTTTCTTCTTTGGAGAGGTCACTGAGCAACATATAAGTGCCGACTACCAGCAGCGCAAAGATACCAATCAGACTCAGCCAGATAAAGACATCTTGCCACCACAACTGCCAGTTAATCTCAAAGCCACCTAAGCCATCTGAAATACAAGTATGGCTGGAATAGTATTGTTTGTCAGAACCAGTACAATATCGGCTATATTGCGTACTATTCTCCCAAGAAGAAATTGGTAGCTCACTGGCAAAGCTCATCAACAATATTAGTTGACCTACCAAGGAAATTGCTACTGTGATGAGGACATTGCGGGGTTTAAGCCGCCCTTTAAGTTCTCGAAACACCTGAGGATTCCACTCCCCAAGTTGATTAACCAAATTCATTGCCATAGTAATTTCAGTCTCCGTATTTTTTACCAAGAAATTCAGAAGTCAGAAGTCAGGAGTACTTATAATTCCCAATTCCCAATTCCCAATTCCCAATTCCCAATTCCTAATTCCCAAACAACAAACAACAAACAACAAACAACAATTCTTTAAGAAGCCTGCTGATGCCCCATTTTCAGGAAAATCTTTTCTAAGTCTTCCTGAGTGCAGTGGAATTCCGTTAAGGGAATCCCCGCACTAATGAGCGCTCGCAACAACTCCGCTGCATCTTCTGGGCCTCCAGAAAAATGTACTCGCACCCGATTAGTTGCAGGGGAAATTTGCAAGTCTGCAACTAGAGGATTGTTTCTTAATTCAGCCTGTAGTTGATCTAGGTTACCCAGAGTAGTCAGAAAAATTTCCTGACGGCTCAGGCGCTGGTACAGTTCCTTTAGTGGCGCATTTTCTACTAGATAACCTAGTTCCATAATGCCCACGGAAGTACACAACTCTGCTAAATCACTCAGTACATGGGAAGAAATCAGAATTGTCATCCCCGCTTCTTGCAAAACTTTAATGATTTCCCTAAATTGCATTCTAGCAATTGGGTCTAAGCCAGATACTGGTTCGTCTAATAGTAGTAATATCGGTTCATGAATAATAGTACGTGCCAGACTGAGCCGTTGTTTCATCCCCCTGGAGAGGGTGGAAATTAAACTATTGCGTTTATTTGTCAGTTGGATTAATTCTAGGACTTCGTGGAGGCGCTGGCGGCGTCGCGGGTTCCTTAAGCGATAGAGGCGGGCAAAATAGTCTAGGTAGTCCCAAACTGTCAAATCATCATAGAGAGGAAAGTCATCCGGTAGATAACCCAAACGCCGTTTTAGGGTAGGATTACTCTCATCCCGCAATAAGCGATCGCCATTAATATAAATTTCGCCGGTAGTCGGTTCCTCGGCAGCGGCTAACATACGGATTAAGGTAGTCTTCCCCGCACCATTAGGTCCGATTAAGCCGTACACTTCTCCTGCTGCTACTTCTAATTCGACATCATTGACGGCAATGTGTCGCTCAAATTGTTTAGTAAGTCCTTGGGTGGAAATTGCTAATTCTCTTACCATGTTTGTTATAGGAGGTTTAGGTGAGCTGAGGGAGCTGAGGGAGCTGGGGGAGCTGGGGGAGCTGAGGGAGCTGAGGGAGCTGAGGGAGCTGAGGGAGCTGGGGGAGCTGAGGGAGCTGAGGGAGATATTTACACATCACCAATTCCCGATTCCCGATTCCCGATTCCCGATTCCCGATTCCCAAATGACAAATGACAAATGACAAATGACAAATGACAAATGACAAATGACAAATGACAAATGACAAATGACAAATGACAAATGACAAATGACAATCCCCATTTACTTTTCAGGGTAAGTTGCCCTTTTTACGCAGGATCCCTGTTGTGTGATCAGCCTATCTTTTTTCTACAGGGTTTGTCAGGTTCGTTTCAGAAATGGAAACGCAGGATGGAGAATTGGGAATTGGGAATTGGGAATTGGGAATTGGGAATTGAGAATTGGGAATTGGGAATTGGGTGAAAATACTGCTTTCTTAACTTTTATTACAGATACTATACTCTCTAGTTGACTGGAGACTTTAACCTAGTGACGTGACACAGCTAAATGTAGGTTGGCTTGTAGTTACTGGTGTTGGGTCGAGGCAACGAGACCCAACCTACGTCTTTAGCCTAGGGTATGTAGAGACGTTGCAGGCAAGGTCTCTACAGGGTTTGCGCGGTTGACTGTTAAGAGTAGGAATTAGTCATGGAAACGAGTCATCTACGATTGAAGGGTATGGGTTGTGCTTCTTGTGCTGCTACCATCGAACAAGCAATTCAGCATGTTCCTGGTGTAGTTAGGAGTAGCGTCAACTTTGCGATGGAGCAAGCTACAGTTGAGTACAACTCCAAGCAAACCAATCTCCAAGCTATCCAGCAAGCTGTGGCAGATGCAGGATATACTGCCCAGGCAATACAACCGACGGATACTGGGGAAGGGGATGTTGAACAGGCTGCCAGGGAGAGTAAACAACAAGAGTTGAAGCGCAAAGTATGCTTAGGAGGCGTTATCAGTACCTTGTTGGTGGTAGGGTCAATGCCAGCAATGATGGGTTTACATTTACCCTTTATCCCCTTATGGTTGCATAACTTTTGGGTGCAGCTAGGCTTGACTACGCCAGTGTTGTTTTGGTGTGGTAAATCCTTTTTTGTTGGTGCATCGAAAGCCTTCCGGCGTCGTACTGCGGATATGAATACCCTGGTAGCCTTGGGTACAGGTACAGCCTATCTCTATTCAGTATTTGCTACGGTTTTTCCTGGCTTTTTCCTGGCTCAAAATCTGCAACCAGAAGTCTACTATGAAGCAGCAGCAGTAATTATCACCCTAATTCTACTAGGGCGGTTGCTGGAAAATCGTGCTCGGGGGCAGACTTCCGCAGCTATTCGTAAACTGATGGGATTACAAGCTAAGACTGCCCGGGTGATTCGTGGTGGTCAAGCAATTGACCTTCCCCTAGAAGAAGTTATTCTTGGTGATCTGATTGTAGTACGTCCAGGGGAGAAAATTCCCGTGGATGGGAAAGTGATGGAAGGTTCCTCTACGGTAGATGAGTCTATGGTAACCGGCGAACCGATACCAGTGAAGAAGCAAGCGGGGGAAGAGGTAATTGGGGCAACGATTAATAAAACAGGTAGTTTCACCTTCCAGGCATCACGGGTAGGCAAGGATACGGTGCTAGCCCAGATTGTACAATTAGTGCAAGACGCCCAAGGAAGTAAA
>JAAHHL010000878.1 GCA_010672185.1 Caldora sp. SIO3E6
CGTGTGGTGATAGGTTTGGGGGGTTACGGGACAATGGAGAGAAATGATATCAGATGCTCCTAGGAGTTCAGTAAGCTCTACGTATTTAGCTCCTAATGCTTCACAACCTGGATTAGGATATAGGTCATAGGCTAGTAAGTGACATCCAAATCCCTTAAGAATCTGCATCACGATCATACCTATTTTACCAGTGCCAATAATACCAACGGTGCGATCGCGCAGGTCAAATCCCAAAAGTCCTTCAAGGGCAAAATTGCCCTCTCTCACCCGGTTATAGGCGCGATGAATCTGGCGGTTGAGGGTCAGAATTAATCCGATAGTATGCTCTGCAACTGCATAGGGTGAGTAAGCAGGAACTCGGACAGCTGTGAGCCCCAATTGAGCGGCAACTTTCAAATTCACATTGTTATAACCGGCACAGCGTAAAGCAATTAAGCGAGTGCCTTGCTCTTGAAGAGCCTGCAATGCTTTCTCGTCGAGCTGGTCATTGACAAATACACACACTGCTGGGAATGATGAGGCTAAGACTGCTGTATCAACATTGAGACTTGGTTCAAAAAATACTAATTCATGTCCGTAATCAGTATTAGCAGCTTCTAAAAACTTGCGGTCATAGCTTTTGGTGCTGAAGACTGCTACTTTCATTCATTTGCTCCTTGTTGTTTGTTGTTTGGCATTTGTTGTTTGCAATACCCATGATTGTGTGGTATTATCATTGTACAATAGGGAAAGGTGTGCGCGTATATATAACTGATTGTAGCGATTGCCTACGGCACTAGGGTAAATAATCACCTACAACACCAATTTTCCCAAATTCAATTAATTCCCCTGTAGGGGCGGGTTTAGGGAAATGATTTCCCCTATAGACCTTGAATTCTCGACAATAGGGAAGACTCCCAGAACCCCGACTTCTTGAAGAAGTCGGGGTTCTCAGCGATGGGAGAGATAGGAGAAATATATGGGATAGCGATCGCTTACAATACCAGCATAGCTTTTGAGTCAGAAATGGTTGACCATTTATCCAATGGAGCACTGCTTGCAAGACGGATTGAGGATTGCTAGCTCTTTTGCAGAAGCCTTCAACTAGTGGTTGAGCCTCGTGTAATTGAAAGCCATTGAGTGGGATTGATTTGCCAATATTAAATGGTTTCCGTGTGCTGTCTTCAACTAACTCATTGGGTATCGCCACTCCTCGCAAAGCAAAGGTAAGGCGAGGGATAATTTTATAGTGCGATCACGAATCTGGTAAGCGGCTTTAGCGAAGCGGATACTGCAACTTGTCACCAATGACCCGGGGATGGTGTTGGGCGGGTTTTGATTGTCATATTCGGGTCAAATGTCCTAAATTTTCCCTAAACCCGCCCCTACAATATGTAAATTCAATTTATATTAGACCTAAATTCCCAATTCCCAATTCCCAATTCCAATGAGCTTGTGCATTAACCCTAATTGCCCCCATCCCGAAAATTCTGATAATGATCTCTTTTGTAAGGCCTGTGGTTCAGAATTGCTGTTGGAAGGCAGATATCGGGTGAGTCAGTTACTCAGTGACAAAGGGGGATTTGGTAGAACTTATGAGGTGAGTAACGGTAGTAGTACTTTAGTACTAAAAGTCCTAATTAACCATCAACCTAAAGCTATTGACTTATTTAAGCAAGAGGCGCGGGTTCTGCGACAACTCAACCATCCGGGAATTCCCCAAGGAGACAGATACTTTACCTTTACTCCTAGAGATAGCCAGCAACCTCTACATTGTCTGGTGATGGAGAAGATTGCTGGGTTGGATTTAGAAGAATATCAGCAACAGCGACAATATCGAGCAATCGCTCAAGATTTGGCTTTAGAATGGCTGATACAATTGACTCGAATTCTGGATGAGGTACATCAACAGCAGTTTTTCCATCGGGATATCAAACCGTCGAATATTATCCTTAAGCCTGATGGACAGTTGGTGTTAATCGATTTTGGTACAGTCAGGGAAATTACCCCTACCTATTTAGGAAAACAAATAGCAGGACAAGTGACTGCGATCGCGTCTTTTGGTTATACTCCCCCAGAACAGATTAACTACCAAGCAGTACCTCAATCGGATTTCTTTGCTTTAGGACGTACTTTTGTCTTTCTGTTGACGGGTAAGCAACCGATTGATCCAGCGATTTATGACCCTCTCAAGGATAAGTTAAATTGGCGCTCTCATGCTCCTGATTTATTGCCGGAATTGGCAGACTTAATCGATGAGTTGATTATGCCTGCGGCAGAGAAACGTCCGGCAAATACTCAGGTAATTTTACAACGGTTGAGGGCAATTGATCAGGTACTCAATTCGCCACCTCCGAGGAAAAACCCGGTTTCTCCTTCTATTAGACAAGGAAATATCAGTATTGCTTTTCCAAAAACCCAGGTTGCTAATCGAGGTTCTAGTTTACCTCAACCGGGGAGCATCCAACTCCAATCCTTTGATTTTGAAGTAGTAACAGTAGACTCCTTTGGTAGGGAAAATAGCCGCAATCTTCACCAAGCCAAGTTTTTTGCCGAAGACTTAGGCAATGGGATTATGCTAGAGATGTTGGCAATCCCTGGTGGTACTTTTAACATGGGTTCTCCAAAGAGGGAGGAAGGGAGATGGGATAGCGAAAGTCCCCAGCACCGAGTAACAATCCAACCCTTCTATATGGGGAAATTTACAGTAACTCAAGCGCAGTGGAAAGCTGTAGCTGCCTTACCTCGAGTTAGTCAGAATTTAAATCCTGATCCAGCTTATTTCCAAGGTAGTAATTTGCCAGTAGAGAATGTATCATGGTTTGATACCCAAGAGTTTTGTGCCCGACTCAGCGAGAAAACTGGACGTACTTACCGGTTACCGAGTGAGGTAGAATGGGAATATGCCTGTCGTGCTGGTACTACTACTCCTTTTCACTTTGGAGAGATAATTACCACTGATTTGGCTAACTACGACGGAGAGACAAACTACGGTGTTAATCCCAAAGGAAAGTATCGAGCGAAGACTACCCCAGTGGGCAGTTTCCAGGTAGCCAATGCTTTTGGTTTATACGATATGCATGGTAATGTCTGTGAATGGTGTGAGGATGACTGGCATTTTAACTATAAAGGAGCACCAGTAGCTAGTAGTCCTTGGCTAGATGAAAATGAGAATGATATTCACCTCCGGCTGTTGCGCGGCGGTTCATGGGACTACGATCTGTGGGACTGTCGTAGTGCGTATCGCTTCTGGGACCTTTCGGACAGCAGGATCAACAATCTCGGTTTTCGAGTTGCCATTTCCTAGGCGTGGATTCTTCTTTCCCCTCTAGTCCTTTAGCCCTTTTCCCTTTTTATTAACCATTGGTAGGGGCGGGTTTAGAGACAATCTAGCCCATCTTACCAGCAACATTAGTACAAAACCCGCCCTGGGATATGCGATCGCCTAAGCTAGAAGCTGACGCTGATGATCTTACGATATATAGGATGCGATCACACAGAAACTGGGGGAATTTTTCGTAATCGGCAAGGTTGCCGCTAGGGCGGGTTTTGGTCCAATAGTTGTCGTCGAATGGGTTAAGATATTCCTAAACCCGCCCCTACGAATACACGGAATTTTTTGGGGATTATTATCGAATTTGACAACATCGACACCATTTGTAGGGGCGGGTTTAGAGACAATCTAGCCCATCTTACCAGAAACTTTCCTACAAAACCCGCCCTGGGATATGCTATCGCCTACAGCAACAATTGACGCT
>JAAHHL010000879.1 GCA_010672185.1 Caldora sp. SIO3E6
GGTAATTAATAACAAGGGACGACTACCAATTTCGTAGCTGGTCATCTTTTGGGTGGCTCAGGAGGTATTGAAGCTGTGGCTACAGTAATGGCAGTAGCCAATGACCAAATTCCTCCAACGATTAACTTGCACACACCAGACCCTGCTTGTGACTTAGATTACGTACCAAATCAAAGTCGTCAGCAAACGGTAGAAGTGGCTCTCTCCAATTCTTTTGGGTTCGGTGGCCACAATGTTACCCTAGCATTCAGGAAATACAAGGAAGAAAAAAATTCCCAATAAAAAAATATCCCATTGCTCTCTTGCTTAAGAGCCGCCCCCTAGGTCGGGAAAAAACAAGCCAAATCCTCTTCCCTCCTGCCTCCTGCCTCCTGCCTCCTGCCTCCTGCCTTGTTTCTTAAGAGCAATGGAAGCTGGGGGAGTGTGGGGAGACAAGGGAGGAATTCCCAATTCCCAATTCTCAATCCTTCATCATTGCTTATAGCTTTCATTATTTAAAACTTTCTCAACTCCCAATTCCCAATCTTGCCCATCGATCCCCGTAATGGGATGATGGGTATATAACCTTTGGGCGACCGAGAGCCATCGGGTTCTAATTCAAACAAAATCTAACTTTAAACCTTAGTTCACCAGAGTCATTCAAGAGAAATTATGGCCGTTGCAACCCAATCTCTCGAAGAAGTTTGCATTAATTCAATCCGCTTTCTAGCAATTGACGCTGTAGAAAAGGCAAAGTCTGGTCATCCAGGGCTCCCAATGGGAGCTGCTCCGATGGCATTTGTGCTTTGGGATCGCTTTATGCGGTTCAACCCGAAAAATCCTAGCTGGTTCAACCGCGATCGCTTTGTTTTGTCAGCAGGTCATGGCTGTATGTTACAGTACGCTCTGCTCCACTTGACAGGCTACGACAGTGTCACCATTGATGACCTCAAGCAATTCCGGCAATGGGGTTCCAGGACTCCAGGACACCCAGAAAACTTCGAGACTAAAGGGGTGGAAGTTACCACCGGTCCCTTGGGACAAGGAATTGCCAACGGTGTTGGGTTAGCTATGGCAGAAGCCCACTTAGCAGCCAAGTTCAATAAGCCAGACTGCCAGCTTGTAGATCATTACACCTATGTCATCCTGGGTGATGGTTGCAATATGGAAGGCGTATCTGGCGAAGCTTGCTCCCTAGCAGGTCACTTAGGCTTGGGTAAGTTAATTGCTCTGTATGATGATAATCATATCTCCATTGATGGTCACACAGATATTTCCTTTACTGAAGATGTAGGCAAGCGCTTTGAAGCCTACGGTTGGCATGTTATTACAGTAGATAATCCTAATCTTGACGAAGACACCAAGCTCGACGCTGTTCATGCGGCGATCGAAGAAGCCAAGAAGGTTACAGACAAACCTTCAATGATCAAGGTGCGCACCATTATCGGCTACGGTTCTCCCAATAAAAGGGATACCCACGGTGTTCATGGTGCTGCTCTTGGTGGAGACGAAGTGTCAGCAACTCGTAAAGAGTTAGGTTGGGAATATGAGCCCTTCGTAGTACCAGAAGATGCTCTCAATCACTTCCGTAAGGCAGTTGAGCGGGGTGCAGGCTATGAAGCGGAATGGAATCAGATTTTAGCTGAATACAAAACCAAGTATCCCCAAGAAGCAGCGGAATTTGAGCGGATGACCAGCGGTACTCTGCCGGAAGGGTGGGAGAAAGTACTGCCTACTTACACCCCTGCTGATAAAGGAGCCGCCACTCGTAAGCATTCCCAGACAACTCTCAATGCTCTAGCTCCAGTTTTACCAGAACTCATTGGTGGTTCCGCTGACTTAGCTCCCTCCAACCTTACCTTAATGTCAGTTTCTGGGGATTTCCAAAAGGGACAGTACGAAAACCGCAACCTCCGCTTCGGGGTACGGGAACATGGTATGGGAGCAATTTCCAACGGTATTGCCCTGCATACCTCTGGTTTAATTAGCTACTGTGCTACTTTCTTGGTTTTTGCTGACTACATGCGGGCAGCGATTCGCCTCTCAGCTCTTTCGGAAGCCGGTGTCATCTATATTATGACTCACGACTCCATTGCTCTTGGTGAAGACGGTCCCACCCACCAACCAGTCGAAACCATTCCTTCTCTCCGGGCAATTCCTAACTTAGTGGTAATTCGTCCCGCTGATGGTAATGAAACTTCTGGTGCTTATAAAGTAGCAATTGAAAACCGCAACCGCCCAACTCTTCTGGCACTGACAAGACAAGGTGTACCTAATTTAGATGGTAGCTCCATTGAAGGAGTGACTAAGGGAGCTTATATCCTTTCTGACAGTGATGGTACTCCTGAAATTATCTTGATTGCTACTGGTTCTGAAGTACAACTCTGTGTCCAAGCAGCAGAAAAATTAACTGCTGAAGGCAAGAAAGTTCGGGTTGTCTCCATGCCAAGCTGGGAATTGTTTGATGATCAAGATGAAGCCTATCGTGAATCCGTACTGCCCAAAGCAGTCACCAAACGCCTAGCAGTAGAAGCTGCCTCCAGTTTTGGTTGGTATCGCTACCTAGGTTCTGAAGGTGACATGATTAGCATTGAGCGTTTTGGTGTGTCTTCTCCTGGTGGTCTGGCAATGGAGAAGTTTGGCTACACAGTAGACAATGTATTAGCTAAAGCTAAGTCTTTGTTGGGATAAGGTTAGTGCTTTGAGCACTTCTCAAATTACTAATTCAAGTTTAGTTGTAGGGGTACGGTAATGCTGTGCTCCTACGTTAGACCTCTTGCACCCATTCGATAATTGTCTGTAGGGGCGTAGCATTGGCGCTGGCATATTGCCCAGAAAACCCAAGTTTTGTTCCGCCAATGCTACGCCCTTCCGGGATTTATGCAAGAGGTCTATTTTTTTTTCTTACGAGAGGAGGAAATCCAGGACCGTCTCCAAACCATCAAGCTTCGCCATTTGACAAACCTTGAAGTGTAGAGGTAAAGGTTTCTACTCCTACCATTTTTGACTGACTAAGTGCTGTTTCTACTGCCTTACCCAAAACTTTTTCTTCTAATTCTTGTAACTTCTCAATCAATTGTTGATAGGTTTTAGCTGACATCAATACATGGCTAGGAAGGGATTGGTCTGTCAACACAACTGGTTCGATAGTAGCCTGATCAAAGACTTCACCATGTCGATTGCGAGCATCTGTAAGTGTATATTGTTGCATCCTACAATGTAAGCACTATGATTGTAGATATTATATTATAGCGTTTTTCATTGGGATGAGGTACGAAGTTTCTGGTGTTTGGAAATGGGGAATGGGGAATAGGGAATAGGGAATAGGCATTGGTGACAAGTTAAGGTAAAGATGTCGTTGTCAAGGGAGCGGAGGAGCGGAGGAGCGGAGGAGCAGAGGAGCAGAGGAGCGGAGGAGCGGAGGAAGAAGAATACAATTTTCCTTAACCCTTGAAGTATTTCCATATATAGGTTTTTTTGAGAACCACTACGCCATATATGGGAGTTGACAAAATGCACGACCTTTTAACTTGTCACCATTGGGGAATAGGGAATAGGGAATAGGATAAAATTCCGCATTGAAAAAGAAGATAAGAAACAAGTCAGTTTCCCTTAGCTCCTGCCTCTTGCCTCCTGCCTCCTGCCTCCTGCCTCCTGCCTCCTGCCTCCTGCCTCCTGCCTCCTGCCTCCTGCCTCCTGCCTCCTGCCTCCTGCCTCCTGCCTCCTGCCTCCTGCCTCCTGCCTCCTGCCTCCT
>JAAHHL010000088.1 GCA_010672185.1 Caldora sp. SIO3E6
TAAATCTTTTCTCTGTGTTCCTCTGTGCCTCTGTGGTGATATAAATTTCTCAACGTCCTAACCAAAATGCGTAACGCTATAATTTCAATTTTTATCCCCAGTACCAATGCCGACTAAGCCTTCTAATTCATCCACTACCCGCTCTAACTCTTCTACTAGGGGTGTTGACTCAGTAGAAAGGAAAGCTTCTAATACAGAACGGTAATACCAAAGAGTACCATCTTTGCCACCGTGGAAGCACTCCCACAAACTATCTCCCAATCTACGATAGTCATGCAGTATTGACCGAGCATTATGTAACTTGTCGGAGGCTGAAACTAATCTTACCGAAGTTGAAGCTGTGGCAATACTAGCAATATATGCTTCCTTGCGCTGACGCCAAGGAGGTTTGGGAATAGTATCTGCATCCGTGCAACCATCGACAATATCAGTTACAGTATCTCCAAAGCGACGGCGAATTTCTTCGCGGGTAGCAGCACCACCTTGATCCTCAATGGCATCATGGAGCAATGCTGCGATCGCTTCATCTTCATTTGCTCCATATTCTAGAGCAATACTGGTAACACCTAGGAGGTGAGCAAGGTAGGGAACCCCACTGCCTTTCCGGATTTGGTTGGCGTGGAGTTGAGTGGCAAAAGTTAAGGCGTCTGTAAAGCGTTGTGAAAGTATCATTATATAAGGGGGTGATTAACCCGGATTTGGTATGATTTATATCCTGAGTGTTAATTACTATTCCAGCAACTTAATTGCTAAATTAGTCAGTTCCATTCCTGCTAACTCCAACATTCCTTATCAAATTGTTGTTGTTAATAACTCTACTAATGACCAAGGACTGCAAAAATTGCAAGCCTCTTCCCTAAAAATATTAGAAGCCGAAACTAATCTTGGTTTCGGTAGAGCCTGTAACCTGGGACTAAACTGGATTTATCAACAAAATCCCCAAGCCCTAGTCTGGATTATCAATCCCGATGCTTATCTACCAGAAAATACCCTAGAGAAAGTCCCTACTTTTTTTGCTACCCATCCAGAACTTTCCCTTCTAGGTACCTTAGTCCATACCACAACTGGTGATATTTGGTTTGCTGGGGGTCAATTTATTCCTCAGCAGGGAGCAATTATCTCCACTGATTTGGGGGTATCCCATCCAGAAAAGGCATATGTCCCCTGTGACTGGGTGAGTGCTTGTAGTCTAATAATCAATCTACACCACTTTGCTGACTGTCCCCAGTTTGACCCTGCTTACTTTCTTTACTACGAAGACTTCGACTTCTGCCAGCGCTATAGTAGTCAAGGTCATCAACTTGCCATTACTAGTCAACTAGCCGTAATTCACCAACCTTCTAGCATTACTAACCGCAATCTTGTTAGCAAATTCCAGCACAGCACCTATAGTTACCTACTAACCCTAGCAAGATATACCAACAAAGCTATTTTCCTGCTGCGATTGTTTCGACTGATTCTCCATAGCCTTATTCTGTTGCTAGTCAAACCCCAAACAGCTCTTGGTAAACTATCTGGCATATTCCAATATTTCAAGTTAGGTGGTAGGTGTTAAGTGTTAGGTTTTAGGTTTTAGGTTTTAGGTGGATGTGTTCAAAAACGTTATTTGTAGACATCTCCTCTAAGGCCAATTGTGTAAATTTCAATATCAGCAGAATCAAGACTGACTGTAAAAATAACTCGCATATTCCCCACTCGAAGTCTATAAAATCCTTCCCATTCCCCTTTCATTTTTTTGATGTCTAGAAAAGTAAATGGAATAATGCCTTGCTCTTCAACGGCGAGGAGCAATTGATTGAGTTGAACTTGAATTCGGTCAACGTCTTCAGGGTTGGCCTTCTGCAAAAATTTAATTGCCTGCTTGTGAAATTTGACCGCCATGTTTGACCCAGTGTGTCATATCAATAAATTCGTCATTGTTATAATCTGAAGGAGAACCAAACTCAGCTTCTATATTTGTTTGCTCTTCATCACTCACGTAAGGCATGAGAACCTGACACAGCATTAGTCGCTCCTCTCGCAAAACTTCTCGAACACTTTCTTTGATTAGCGCTTTTATCTCCAGAATTTCCATGGCTATAAGAATGTAGAATTGAAACTAAAATTATGTACATTTGTAGGAGCCGGTTTAGAGTCACCGTTAAGGCATTTGAGACAATTATAATACAAAACCCGCCCTAGCCATAACCTAGGGGATGTAAAATGCTAGAAGATTTCCTTATATTCAACCCTCGCAGTTTTAACCTTCTTGTAATTATTCATTATCCATTATCCATTATTAATTAATTAAGGAGTAATCCCCAATTGTCAAAATCGGTACTGCTAAATCTGTCCTTTCTTTTTGCCAAACCTACTGGTATCACTACCTATGCTTTTAACCTTTTCCCTCATTTACAGCCTCTCAACCCTACCCTCCTGATTGCACCGGAAGCTGCTCAACTTTCTCCTGTTGCCTCCGACTTTAACTGTTATCCAGTCCCTGCTAATTTAACCCCTGAGCAAGGAAGCAAAGGACATCTCCGACGCCTGCTGTGGACTCAACTACAAGTACCGCGAATTTATCACCAACTGCGCTCTTCTCTACTGTTTTCCCCTCTCCCAGAAGCACCTCTATTTACCAACTGCCGCTATGTAGTCACTGTACATGATTTGATTCCCTTACGCTTTCCCAAACGCCGTTCACCCCTAACTATCTACTTCCGCTATTATATTCCCCAGGTTCTTGCCCAAGCCCAACATATCATCTGCGACTCCACTGCTACTGCCAAGGACATTACTCAGTTTTTAGGCATCCCTGCTAACAAAATTACCCCGGTACTCCTTGCCTATAACGCTGAGCATTTTCGTGTTATTAATCTACCAAATAAGGAGAAGGAAAAAAATTGTCCCTACTTCCTCTATATTGGTCGTCATGACCCCTACAAAAACCTGCACCGACTGATTGAAGCTTTTGCTGCTCTCCCCAACTACCGGGACTATGAACTGTGGATTACCGGACCAAGGGATGAACGCTACACTCCCCTATTGGAGGAACAAGCAGCTCAACTGGGCATAACGGCTCAAGTAAAATTCCTTAACTATGTTCCCTATGAAGAACTACCAATTATTATAAATCAAGCGATCGCTTTGGTTTTCCCCAGTCTCTGGGAAGGTTTTGGACTTCCTGTCTTAGAAGCAATGGCTTGCGGCACTCCGGTAATTACCTCCAATATTTCCTCCTTACCCGAAGCTGCTGGTGATGCAGCTATTTTGATTAATCCCTACAAAACTGGTGAAATCACCGAAGCTATGCAAGCAGTAGCCACAGATTCCCAGTTGCGATCGCACCTTAGCACTCTTGGTTTAGCTAGAGCTAGTCAATTGAGTTGGGCAAAAACTGGGCAAGCTACGATGGAGGTTCTAAGGAAATATCTTTAGATGGGACTTGGTGAATAAATTTATACCTCAAGTTAGATACACACGGAACTAGATTTTGTGAGTACTCTTGGAGTACCTTAGAAAACAGGCTATACTAGGAGCATTCGTCTGGTTTGACAGAAGTCCTTCCCAAACTGATCAATAGCTCGGATAACAATGCCAGAAACTCCACTAATCTTGCAACTAAAAGAGAGTAAAAATAAATGTCCAGATTGTCTTTTGGTTAAATTGGAGGGTATTTGTCAACAACAGAAATGGAAGTTACCCTTCCCTAGTACCAAATCAGCTGATACCAAAGAAATTGAACTGCATTTAAACATTAATTTTAACGAACAGTGGGAGTCATTACCTACAGGTCGTATCAAGTTTGGGATAAGAAGTGGGGAGCTCAGACTGAAGCTGGAGAATGGGAAAATTCCCTTAGAGAACCGTGAACTAAATGACCCTTTTGAGGTTACCCTTAAAAAAGATAGACAACACCAAGAAGGCAGCGAAAATCAAAGTAGTATTGAGGCTTCTGTTGCTAAAAATGAACCGGGAGTGAAAGCCACCCGCAGTGAAAAGAGAACAGCAGGGAGAACAGATAAGTTTCAGTTCACGGCTTGTCAGATAACAACAAAGGGAGCAGAAGAAACTCCAGCCTGGGTTTTTGAAGTAGCCACAGGGGAACCAGTCCTTAAAGGTTCACTTACTAATCAAAAATTGGCAACGATGAATGTGATAGCAAAGCCTTGCGAGGTTAAGGCTACTTTTGATATCTCTCCACGAGATGTAAAAATAACTGGTGCTGAGGGACCGTGGTTGGCAAATATCATTCCAGAAAAGAGAGAGGCTTTAGATATAGCACTAGCTAAGTTGTTGCTAAAACACAAACTTCAATCTCCCCTAAGTCAGGTACATTTGCGACATGACTAATGACGAATTTCTCCAAGAAGCACAAGAGTTAATTCAAAACGTTGTTGAAGCTGACACCAACAACTTCCTTGAGATAGCCAAAATTGCCGGTATAGATATTAAAACAGAATTAGCTGGGGCAAACTTGAGTGGTTTTAATCTTAGGGGAGCCGATTTATGTGAAGCTGATCTCAGAGAAACTAACCTCAATGGAGCCAATCTCAGTGGAGCTAATCTGAGGGGAGCCAATCTCAGTGGAGCTAATCTGAGGGGAGCTAATCTCAGTGGAGCTAACCTCAGTGGAGCTAACCTCATCGAAGCCATCCTCATCGAAGCCATCCTCAGTGGAGCTAACTTCAGTGGAGCTAACCTCATCGAAGCCATCGTCACTAAAACCAATAAGTTTATTAAAACCAATTTCAGGAGAGTTTACCTCATTCGATACATCTTCAGTTTATCAGTCGAAACCATTAACGAAATCTTTCTACCTATACTCAGCGATACTAACCATAGTGGTGCAAAAGTGAATAATGCTCAGTTTGGAGGCAGTATAGGAATCTCTGAAGATATGAAGCGCGACTTGATAAGACGAGGGGCAATCTTTTAGGATACTATGGGCGATCGCTCTAAGGTTCTAAATCCTGGTTAAAGCAATGCATCATGTGGAGCCCCAGAAATTCCATATCAACTATATCTATAACAGAATGTTCTTGATGGTGCGTTACGCTGCGCTAACACACCCTACAATCGGTACTCATTTTCTTTTATCAGGCTAATAACTTATTGACAGCTACCGTGAAGCCTGGAAGAACTACTTTGGTGCTAACTTCTTCTCCGGTTGTGAATAAAAATCTTTCCTGTTGAGTTAGTACCAAAATCCATTGACTCTCTGGTAAAACTAACCAAACCTCCTGGCAACCAGATTCTAAGTATTCATTAGCTTTGGCGAATATATCTTCGGCTAAATCGGTGGGTGAAATAATCTCAGCAATTAGAGGGAAACTCTGAGGCAGTACCTTAGGCTCACCTAATTGGTTAAGCAATTCTGGTGTGAGATAGGCTACATCCGGACGACGTATTTGTTTATTGGTGCGGCAGGGTGCTTCTGTGTAAGTTTCTCCACCCAGATTATGGTTGTCTTGGTAATTTCCCCAGTAACGATCTAGTCTAGACTGAACTCGACCATGCTTTAGTGTCATGCCGTTTTTCTCCTCCAGTTGTCCATTCACCCATTCCATGTGAGGAGGGGGATTTTGCAGAAATTCTTCTAAGCCAGAAGTTTCTGTTTGATTGGGAACAATTGTAGAGACTACCATTTTTCTGTGCCCTTTTGTAACTCTTCTTTATTATAATTGGGAATTGGTAATGGGGAATTGGGAATTAGGAATTGGGCGGGTTTTGATCCAAATATTCGGGTAAAATGAGCTAGATTGTCCCTAAACCCGCCCCTACGATATGTGAAAATTTAAATTAGAGCATACATATGTGAAGTACCTATCAATAAAAACTCTATAAACCCAAGGGGAAGTATGAACTAAAAATCCCCCAGAAGTGGGGGATTTGGGGAGCAATCAGTAGATGTTGTTATTGTCTATTGCTTGCCCAGAAATCTGCTTAACACCACAGCCTTAATTTCTAGTATGGCAACGGTATTACACACTGACCAATCACAGGACTGTATTCAGTTCCTCCAGGACATGCACAAATGCTCGATTGACCACACACATTGATATCTAATGTACAAGGACCCTTGGAAGGGAATGTACACTTGCTCTCAACAGGTGCCCCTGGACCATCTGCCAGATAAAGGTCATCGATTAGGCAGGCCCCAACCGATGCATCATAGGAATATTCTGGTGGGCAAACGCATTGGCTAGGATTGCCACAGGGATTGATGTCTCTAGTACAGGGAAGTTCTGGGTAATTTATGCTACAAGGACCAACTGGCTGGGCGATCGCAGCAGGTGAGCTGACGAAAAACAGTTGCACTACTAACAAGAAAGCGCAGAGTAATTTGAATATTCTCGACATGTTGAAATTAATGACTCTTTTGATGGACTTCGAGGTTACATAGTTCAATCTATTCTTTAGTTTGAACTATCCCTAATGACGGTACTACTTGAGAGCATTTTTTTCAATTAAATAGAAAATAAATTTACATTAATTATTACTTAATTGCAGCACAATATTGGGCTATATTTTGTTCCGCAATTGTTAAATAACTGTATGGTGAATTTAGTATAATTTGTTACAAATAAGCTTTTATGGCGAAGCTACCCTTAGTAAAAGGAGGCGACAGCTCATCTAGCTCGTAGGTAATTTCGATAAATCTTTCTTTGAGATGCGGATTTGGTATCAATTCCCAATTCCCAATTCCCAATTCCCAATTCCCAATTCCCAATTCTCAATTTTGCTCTATCCTACTCACCACGCTCAACCAAAGCTGGAATTTATTCCACCAGCCTTTAATCCCTTTGTTCTCAAGATTGCTCAATGGTCACTACCATTTTTACTACGGTTTCGTATTCGACGGTGGTTACCTGCAGGGATCACTCGCATTGAAGCCACAAATGTCGAGCTCTTAGTCGATCTCTATCGCCAATTTCAGCAAGGCAAAATTCGCTTTTTAATTGCATTGCGCCACTCTGAAGTTGAAGATCCACTATGTATGTTACACCTGCTTTCCTACATGGTGCCAAAGGTTGCTCGTCAACAAGGTATTTCACTGCAATACCCTATTCATAGTCACTTTTTTTACGAGCGAGGGATGCTTCTCTGGGCAGGTGATTGGCTCGGTTGGCTGTTTTCTGGGGGAGGAGGTATTCCCATTCATCGGGGTAGACGCATGGATTCGGCTGCTATACGCACGGGAAGGAAGCTGTTTATTGATAGTAAGTTGCCTATGGCTATTGCTCCAGAAGGAGCGACTAATAACCATAGTGAAATTGTCTCTCCCTTGCAACCTGGTGTCGCTCAGATGGGGTTCTGGTGTGTGGAAGACTTGCTCAAAGCTAACCGTGCTGAGCAGGTTTTGATTGTGCCAATTGGCATTCGGTATCGCTATATCCAGCCACATTGGGTAAAGCTAGATTGGTTGTTGAGTAGGTTGGAGGCTGATACTGGTTTGCCAGTGCAGCGAATCGGAAAATCTGCTAGTAGTGATTGCAAGGATGTATTCTATCAGCGTCTATTTCAGTTAGGGGAATATCTTCTCTCAGAAATGGAGCAATTTTACCGCCGATTCTATCATAAAAATTTCCCTGAACCAACCTCAATCAGTACAGAGGAAGCTGTCGATGCTAACCAAGTACTCGCTACCCGACTTCAGAATTTACTCAATGTGGCTCTACAGGTAGGGGAAGAATATTTTGGTTTGCCAACCAAAGGAACTGTGATTGAGCGTTGTCGTAAATTAGAGGAGGCTGGCTGGCAATACATCTACAGAGAAGATATACCAGATTTGGAGTCCTTATCTCCTTTCCAGCGAGGCTTGGCAGATTGGATTGCTCAAGAAGCCAGTCTGCGGATGCGACATATGCGTTTAGTGGAAAGTTTTGTCGCGGTAACTGGAACCTATGTTAAGGAGAAGCCTACTTTTGAACGATTTGCCGAAACTGCTCTTATTTTATTCGATACGATCGCAAGGATCAAAGGCAAGAAAATACCCCATCGCCCTAGCTTAGGTAAGCGATCGGTACAAATGACTGTAGGAGAACCAATCTCAGTTACTCAACGCTGGTCAGCATATCAGAAAAACCGTCAAGCTGCTAAACAATCCATTTTTCAACTGACGCAAGATTTGCAAATCGCTTTAGAAGAGATGATTGGGAATGGATAATGGATAATGGATAATGGATAATGGATAATGGATAATTGAGATAAATCTTGTCAATTAAACAAGAAATAGATTTACATTTATATCTGTAGGGGCGCACCGACGTGCGCCCATTGCGTACTAACAACTTGAGAGTATTTTTTTCAATTAAATAGAAAATAAATTTACATTAATGATTACTTAATTGCAGCACAATATTGGGCTATATTTTGTTCCGCAATTGTTAAATAACTGCATGGTGAATTTAGTATGATTTGTTACAAATAAGCCTTGGTTAAGTTACGAGGGATTCTAGACAAACTACAAAAACCTGTAGAGACGTTGCATGCAACGTCTCTACAATATTCTGTCTAGGTTTCTCAGTCGTCGTGAAGGCAAATAATCAAGTTGTAGTGACTTCTTCTGCAAGAGCAAGGGTTTCATTATATAGACGACTACTGATACGAAAATTGGCTTCGCTGAGCAATCTATCCAGAATTGGACGAATCAGAGGAATTAAGCCCTGACGTTTTGCTGCAAGTAGCACACCCAAAACTCCGGTAATTCTTAATCCCTGTCGTTTTGCTTCTATCCTTCCCAAACGTTCATCGATGAGAAGCTGCCCTGCCTTCAACTCAAGTGCCAGCACGATCGCATTTGCCTCACCAGGATCAAGCCTGCGCTCATGTTCTAATATCATCACCTGAGATTGCTCATTTACTGCTCGAATATCTAACCAATCAACTGTCATCACCGTTTCGGTTACAGGATGATGTTCGCCATTCGCAAGCAACTCGTGATAAACCATTTCAGGAATCACAATGGTTCCAAATAGTTGAGGGAGCAAGTCAACTTGACCAACAACAATCAAATTACAGATGGGTGAAGTATTACTAACAACAATCACAATAAACCCAACTCTTGCAAGTTTTTCACATCCTCATGTAATTCATTTACATCATAGTGAATATAAAGATTATTTTCTGTCAACAGAGCCTGAAATTCCAGTTGAGTCATTCCCAAAAACCGACTGGCGCTGCCTAGGGTAATTTTCTCCTGCTCAAACAGCATAAGTACCAATTCTTGCAAGAGTTCAGCTTCAGAAAGTCCAGATGCTTGAACTAGTTCATCAGAAATTAGAAGACTCATGGTGAGACGCAAGGAAGTTGCTACTTATAAAGTATAACTAGATTTGTCAATTTATTTGAGATGCATTTACCCTGCTTAATTGTGCAATTGTTGGTTGCTGTACATTCACGCTTTCAGAGAGGAGAAGCTTAGGTGTCAGTAACGACAGCAAGGCAACAGGTAATGCCATTGTTGATAGTTTTTTCAGCATAATTAAAATTGCACCTCAATTGAGCTTGTGGAATAAACAATTTATCTTTCTGTTTCCACATTATCAGCAGCGGCTCAAGCATTTCCGCCACGTTGCACTAGTAATTTTAGAGCAAAACGGCAAAAACCTTGTAGAGACGTTGCAGGCAACGTCTCCACAATATTGGGTAAGATAAAATATGAAGAAATATTGCGAGCTTGGGCATGAAACGCATAGTCTTGATTACCGGGTTTGAATCCTTTAACTCTGATTTGTACCGCAAAGCCGCCCAGTTGGTGCAACAGCGCTCTCCTGAATTAGATATTCGAGTCTTTAACGATCGCTCCCTAACTACGGAACCTACCATAGTTGCGGAAGCACTCCAAGATGCCGATGTCTTCTTCTGTAGTCTGATTTTCGATTATGACCAAGTGTTGTGGCTGCGGGAAAGGGTGCAATCTATTCCGATTCGCCTGGTATTCGAGTCAGCCTTAGAACTGATGAGCCTTACCCAACTCGGTGCTTTTATAATTGGGGATAAGCCCAAAGGGATGCCCAAGCCGATAAAATTTATCCTGAGTAAGTTCTCCAGTGGCAAAGAAGAAGACCGTCTTGTAGGTTACCTCAGTTTCTTGAAAACTGGCCCGAAGCTACTAAAATATATTCCGGCTAAAAAAGTCCAAGACTTGCGCAACTGGCTGATTATTTACGGTTACTGGAATGCTGGCGGTTCCGATAACGTCGCTTCAATGTTCTGGACAATCGCCGAGAAATACTTAGGAATCAAGGTAGGAAGTATTCCCCCTCCAGTGGAAACCCCCAATATGGGTTTGTTACATCCCGACTATGATGGTTATTTTGAGTCACCACGACAGTATTTGGAATGGTATCAAAGGAGGAGACGCGGGGACGCGGAGACGCGGAGACGCGGAGAAGGAGAGACAAGGGAGATGGGGAGATGGGGAGATGAGGAGATGAGGAGACGCGGAGATGAAGAAGACAAGGGAAATATTCCCAATTCCCCATTCCCCATTCCCCATTCCCCATTCCCCATTGTTTGCATTCTCCTCTATCGTAAACACGTAATTACCAAACAACCCTACATCCCCCAATTAATTCGCTACTTTGAAGAGGCGGGATTGATTCCTCTACCGATTTTTATCAATGGTGTGGAAGGACATGTGGCGGTACGGGATTGGCTGACTTCTAGCTACGAAACTGCCCAACGTCAGCAGGGTAATCGGGAAACTTTGTCCCTTTCCCCAGAAGCAGTAGAGGTAGATGCCATTGTTTCTACTATCGGTTTTCCTTTAGTGGGAGGACCGGCGGGTTCTATGGAAGCAGGACGTCAGGTGGCGGTAGCGAAAAAGATTCTTACTGCTAAAAATATCCCCTATATTATCGCTGCACCGTTACTTATTCAAGATATTTACTCCTGGACAAGACAAGGTATTGGAGGGTTGCAATCCGTAGTATTATATGCATTGCCGGAACTAGATGGGGCAATTGATACTGTTCCCCTAGGTGGTTTAGTAGGAGAAGATATCTATCTAATTCCTGAAAGAGTCCAACGTTTAACGGGGCGGGTTAAGCGCTGGATTGCCCTGAGGCAGACAGCTGCAGCGAACCGTAAGATTGCCATTATCTTGTATGGTTTCCCCCCTGGTTATGGAGCAACTGGAACCGCTGCTTTACTTAATGTACCGCGATCGCTTGTTAAATTTCTTCAGGCACTCCAAGAACAAGGTTACGATGTCGGGGAGTTACCAACAGATGGGGAAGAGTTAATCCGCAGGGTGAAAGAAGCAGATGAATTAGTCACTAAACAAACAACCAATAACCAACAACCAATAACCAATAACCAGCAACCAACAACCGTTAATACCAACACCCTAGAGCAATGGTTAGGATACCTACTAACTAACCGTATTGAGAAACAGTGGCAATCCCTCAATGGTACTGGTATCAAAACTGATGGGGATGAATTGTTTGTCGGTGGTGTACAGTTGGGGAATGTTTGGCTTGGTGTGCAACCACCCTTGGGCATTGCTGGAGATCCGATGCGGCTGATGTTTGAAAGGGATTTGACACCCCATCCCCAGTATGCGGCTTTCTACAAGTGGCTACAAAACGATTTTGATCCCCATGCTGTAGTTCACTTCGGGATGCACGGCACAGTGGAATGGTTACCGGGTTCTCCCTTGGGTAATACTGGCTACTCTTGGTCTGATATTCTCCTAGGGGATATGCCTAACTTATATATCTACGCTGCCAATAATCCCTCGGAGTCGATGTTAGCCAAACGTCGGGGTTATGGAGTGTTGATTTCCCATAATGTACCACCCTATGGTCGTGCTGGTTTATATAAAGAGTTGATAGCACTGCGGGATTTAATCGCTGAGTATCGGGAGAATCCGGAGAAAAATTATGTCCTCAAGGAAGCTATTTGTAAGAAAATTGTCGATTCTGGATTAGAAGCCGATTGTAACTTCGAGGATGCTCACCGCTTAGGGATTGACTTTACTCCAGAAAATGCCCGGTTGTTTAGCGATCATAGCTTCAACGACTATTTAGTTAAGTTGTACGATTATCTGCAAATAGTGGAACAACGTCTGTTTTCCTCTGGATTGCATACCTTGGGTGAAGCACCAAATGCTGAACAGCTGAGGAGTTATCTTCAGGCATATTTTGGGGAAGAGTTACCGGAAGAGGTAATTCAGGCAGTGGCAGTTGGTACAGATAAGGCTAAGTTAACCCAACAATTCGACCTTAACGGTAAAACCCCCAAGTTAGAGGAAGCCTTACAAATCCGTGACCTATTATCCCAAACTAACGAAGAAATTACCAATCTGTTGCGAGGATTAAATGGAGAGTATATTCCCCCAGCACCAGGAGGAGATTTACTAAGGGATGGTTCGGGTGTACTACCTACGGGCAGGAATATTCATGCCCTTGACCCTTATCGTATGCCTTCTCCTGCTGCTTATGAACGGGGGAGAGAAGTTGCTAAAAAAATTATCGCCCAACATTGGGAAGAACATGGGGAATATCCCGAAACTGTAGCAGTGATGTTGTGGGGGTTAGATGCGATTAAAACTAAGGGAGAATCTTTAGGTATTCTCTTGGAATTAGTAGGTGCAGAACCGGTAAAAGAAGGTACGGGGCGAATTGTGCGTTATGATTTAAAGCCTTTAGCAGAAGTCGGACATCCCCGCATCGATGTTTTGGCAAACTTATCTGGTATTTTTAGGGATACCTTTGTTAATATTCTCGAATTACTAGATGACTTGTTCCAACGGGCAGCAGCATTAGAAGAAGCCGAAGACCAAAATTTTATCCGCAAACATGCCCTAGCCTTGCAATCCCAAGGAGTAGAAAATGCCACAGCACGATTGTTTTCTAATCCTGCTGGAGACTTTGGTTCCCTGGTAAATGACCGAGTAGTGGATAGTAACTGGGAATCAGGGGAAGAGTTAGGCAATACCTGGCGCGATCGCAATGTTTTTAGTTATGGTAGACAAGATAAAGGTGCGGCACGTCCAGAAATTCTCAACCAACTGTTGCAAACCACTAATCGCATTGTCCAGGAAATCGATTCAGTAGAATACGGACTTACTGATATTCAAGAATACTATGCCAATACTGGAGGATTGAAGCGGGCAGCGGAACAGCAAGGGGGTCAAAAAGTCAATGCCTCTTTTGTCGAAAGCTTTTCTAAAGATACCACTCCCCGTCAATTAGAAGACTTGTTGCGACTAGAGTATCGAACCAAGTTACTCAATCCCAAATGGGCAGAAGCGATGGCAGAGCAAGGTTCCGGTGGTGCTTATGAAATATCCCAACGGATGACAGCCTTAATCGGTTGGGGAGGTACTACTGATTTTACCGATTCTTGGGTCTATGACCAAGCGGCAGATACCTATGCTTTAGATGCAGAG
>JAAHHL010000880.1 GCA_010672185.1 Caldora sp. SIO3E6
TCTTAGAAAGGGGGACTTTGAGACTTAGGAGTGTACCTCTTAGAAAGGGGGACTTTGAGACTGAGGAGTATACCTCTTAGAAAGGGGGACTTTGAGACTGAGGAGTATACCTCTTATAAAGGGGGACTTTGAGACTGAGGAGTATACCTCTTATAAAGGGGGACTTTGAGACTGAGGAGTGTACCTCATGAGTCCGAGAAATGCTATAGGTGGTAGGTAAGGTTTTAGGTTTTAGTAAATTTTCATCTTTGAGGTGCAAGGAAATTGTACCGATGAGCTCAAGAACCTTTTGTTAAGTTCAAAAATTACAGTGAATATTTTGCTTATACAAAAAATATATAGCTTTTATGAATGATAAATAAAACTAAAAAATATCCTAAATAACGCTTTAAAAACCTTTTATATTCACGAAAAATTCATAATCACTATACCTACCCAAGGTAGTATGACAAGTAAGACACAATTCAATTATTATGTATTTATACTTACATTGAAATAACAGGTAAATCATTCGTCGAATCTCAATCTAGTCTAGGTTAGTGCTTCTACACTTCAATTAACCAAAATTGTAAGAAATTGGATTCTTCCGAATTAGTCAATAATTACTGATTAAATCCAGAAACTTTTTTCTATTAGCCAGCTTTATTTATTAACGCTTGGCACCGTTTTTGGTATCAAAGAACATACACCCTCTATTTACTGAATTTCAATGAAATAATGCGCAAGCCAATTGTAACAATTTTCTACCAGTTCAATCCTTGGAATAGCAGTATTGGTGGAATTCAAACAGTCATTCGCTGCTTTATGAAATATGCTCCGAGTGAGTTTGAAGTACGCTTGGTGGGAACAGGAGACCCTGGTTTTCCTGTGGGTAAATGGCAAGAAGCAGAGTTAGGAGGTAGAGTAGTTAAATTTATGCCTCTATTTCCTTTACAAGACGACAATGTGAGGAAATTGGTTCCTACTACTATTAAATATACAGCTGCTCTGTTGGGTCGTTGCTTTGCTTCCGATTTTATGCACTTTCATCGGATCGAACCAAGTTTAGCAGCCCTTAACTGGTCTGGTGATAAAACTCTGTTCATTCACAATGATCTGCAAAAGCAAATGAACGCCAAAACGGGTAATAATGCTATTCTCTGGCAGCGTTTTCCCGCAGGATATTTTGCTTTGGAAAAGTTGCTTGTCAAACAATTTACTCAAGTTTTTTCCTGTAATACTGAATCGGCTAAATTTTACCAACAACTTTACCCCAAGCTTGCTGATCGTGTCAGCTATCTGAAAAATACAGTTGACAACGAGATTTTCTACCCATTAGACCCAAAGTCCAAGGAAGAAAAAAGAAGAGCCTATGCCCAGCAGCTAGGTTTAGCAGAAGATACTCGTTTTCTCCTGTTTGCTGGTCGTGTACATCCTCAGAAAGATCCCATCTTACTGATACGTTCAATCGCTGCTTTTAACGATCCGAAAGTTCATCTGTTAATTGCCGGGACTGGCGAGTTGATGGAGCCAGTACGCTCTGAAATTGCTCGCTTAGGACTATCTGAGCGCGTGACACTGCTGGGAGCCCTGAACCAGAACCAACTATCAAATTTGCACCGCATCAGTAGTGCTTTTGTCATGACCAGTGTTTACGAAGGTCTTCCCGTAGTCGTTCTTGAGGCTCTCTCCAGTGGAACACCTATAGTAACCACTAAATGTGGCGAAACCCCTAAACTACTGGCTGCCGACAGTGGGATTGTTTGTGAAGAAAGGACTCCTGAAGCGATCGCAACTGCTTTGCAAAAAGTCGTCTATTCAGGGGACTATCCAGCCCAGTCTTGTACACGTAACGCCCAACCCTACAGTGCTCGTACTGTAGTAAGCGATGTCTACAACCAAATGCTAGAGCGTTGGCAGCAGCGCTCAGTTTTAATGCCAGCTAGTAGCAGCTTCTAAGCAGTTACCAAGCTTCAGAGTTAACTAATCTTTTGTCATTAGTCATTTACTGTGTTGCAAGATGTTCGATTAGGTCTAAAGTGTTTATCCTTTGTCCTTAGTACGTATATCGATTAACTACCAATAAATCATAACCAATGACTAATAACTAATTTGATTGCCATGCTCAGGGTGTCATCACTACTTATTTATGTCCTGAGTATGCTCAAAGAGAATTAATCATGAAAATTGCTGTAGTTGGAACCAAAGGATTACCGGTCAAACAAGGTGGTATTGAGCGCTACTGTGCAGAACTCTATCCCAGTTTAGTTGCCCAAGGTCACTCCATCGATTTGTATGCTCGCTCTTCTTATACCAACACTCCTTGGTTTTCATACTCTGACTTTAACGGGGTTCGAGTTATCTCTATACCTTCTCCAGAAATTAAAGGATTAGAAGCTTTTATTAACTGCGCGATCGCATTGATTGTCTGCATATATAAAGGCTACGATATCATCCATTTCCATGCTTTAGGTCCGGCCTTGTTTAGTCGTTTAGCTCAAATCTTCTCCTCTGCCAAGATTGTTGTCACCTGTCAGGGATTAGATTGGCAAAGGGCCAAATGGAACAAATTATTTAGTAGCGTCATCCGTCAAGGCGAAAAGATAGCAGCGCGTCATGCTGATGAGATAGTAGTGGTCTCAAAAGTACTCCACTCCTATTTTCTGGAAACCTATGGTCGCGATACACTCTATATTCCCAATGGTCCTGGACGCTATCCTGACTCAGACCCCAAATTTTCCTATGGTAAATCCCTAGGATTAGAGCAAGGGCGTTATGTTATATTCCTAGGCCGATTAGTACCAGAAAAGAATCCTGATTTATTGCTTAGGGCTTTCAACCAGCTAAAGCCTGAAGGATGGAAACTCGTTATTGCTGGTGGTGCTAGTGACGCCCCTAAGTATATGCCCGTATTACAGAGACTGGCTTCAGAAAATAAAAATGTGCTGTTGGTGGGAGAGTTGCACGGTTCTCGCCTAGCGGAGATTGTACGGGGTTCAGGATTATTTGTTCTGCCATCAGATTTAGAAGGATTACCCCTGGTGATGCTAGAAGCCATGCTAGAGGGAATTCCGGTACTTGGCAGCAATATCCCCCCCCATCAGCAACTCCTGAGTGATGGACGAGGACTGATGTTCAAAGCTGGAGACTTAGATTCTTGTGTCCAAGGCTTGGAAGAGGCTATCAGTCAACCAGTAGAGTTGGCTCAAAGGGCGAAGGAGGCACAAATGTATGTCGAAGAGCATTATAACTGGGAGAAAATCACTGCGGAGAACTTAAAGCTCTATAAGAAACTCTGCAATTTACCTGAGGAAGTGAAGACAGTGGAGGAAGTCCGCAACCCAGTCATTGCTAAATAGGGGTGAGCGAAAAAAGGGTTGGGTGAACAATCAATAAGCAGACGCACCAGACGCACCAGACGCGGAGAGGAGAAATCCCAACCAAAATTTCTTCACTTGCTAAATAGGGTTATAAACCAGTTGTTTGAATCCGGATGTTGTATTACTTACGTCAAACTAACTGGTATCAACTCTCTAGTGCTTTCCCACCTTATCTTCATATTCTCTCTATCCGGATTCTAAGATTAAACTTAGGTAAATAGTAAGACATGCATTACTGACCAGTTATAACTGCTCACTAGTTGCTGATTACTACTCAGTGTTTTTTTGAGATCTAGGTAATGGAAAAAAGCTTTTCATCATTACCATCAGTCCTGAAGCGGCGGTTTTTGCCTGCCCTAGCTACTT
>JAAHHL010000881.1 GCA_010672185.1 Caldora sp. SIO3E6
TAGGAAAACAGGCAGATGTTTTCCTTCTGCTCGCAGTTGTTGGGCTAAGTCTTTAGTAAAGAAAGTGCACTGAGTAGGAATACCAGCTTTTTGTGCTGCTTCCGCAGGACCTGAAGCAGGATCGATGCCTAGTACAGGAATACCCACTTCTTTAAAGTTTTTGAGCATGTACCCATCGTTACTGGCAGCTTCAATCACCAGGCTGTTGCTATCAAGTTTCCTCGAAGCAATCAATGATTTTGCACTGTCGCCAAAATGTTTGAGCAGGGAAGGAGAAATTGAAGAAAAATAGGGATACTCCTGACAGAAGAGAATTTCTGGAGGTACACTTACAGTAATTTGCACTAAAGAGCAATTGGGACAGAAAGCTAATTCAAGGAGTGCAGTATATTCCGGTTGCTCTAGCTGATCTAATCTCAGCAGTCCATCAGCTAGGGGAGTGTAACCGAAGGAAATGATTAATTCTAGCTCAGAATGGCCGCAAGCACGGCAGGGTGGTAAGGAGTCCATTGTTTAGGTAAGTGGAACTGGCATCCTGCCAGTAATAGGTGTTAGGTAAGTGGAACTGGCATCCTGCCAGTAATAGGTGTTAGGTAAGTGGAACTGATATCCTGCCAGTAATAGGTGTTAGGTAAGTGGAACTGATATCCTGCCAGTAGTAGGTGTTAGGCAAGTGGAACTGGCATCCTGCCAGTAATAGGTGTTAGGCAAGTGGAACTGGCATCCTGCCAGTAATAGGTGTTAGGCAAGTGAAACTGGCATCCTGCCAGTAATAGGTGTTAGGTAAGTGGAACTGTGGATTAACAAATTGGTGTAGTAGCGTGACACAGCTAAAATAGAGAAATAAGTAGGTTGGGTGTAGCTCTCTTCGTAACCCAACGCCGGAGTACATTGTGTTGGGTTTCACTCCGGTTCCACCCAACCTACATTTTTAACTGCGTCAGTCCAGTAGGGTATCAGAACTTATTGATAACAAGGACACCAACTTACCAATCCACCTAACACCTAACACCTAACCAACCGCAGCTGTAGCTTCGATTTGCCAACGCAGGGTATCATCTAATTTTCCACTACTTAGTAGTTGTTTGATGTGGGCAATGCGCTGATATTTTGGTCCTTCAAACTCTTCAAGGGTTAAGCCAACTTTTTGATAAGCTTGGTAGAGTTCTTGAGCTCCTTTGCGAGCATCCCATTGAGGTTGAAATTCAGGGATTGCCTCCCGGATTTTACTGGCGTTTACCCGATAGCAGCGCTTATCTGGTCCAGCATCCTGAGCATATTCAATTTGGCAACCTGGGACTGTTTCTTGGACAATATCAGCTAATTCCCGAATGCGATAGTTGTCCTCATTACGTGCTACATTGAACGCTTGATTATGTACTACTTCCCGGGGAGCATTCATTACCGCAACAAAGGCTCGTGAGATATCTTCGATATGAACAATAGGACGCCAAGGACTACCATCACTCTTGATATATACCCTTCCTGTCGTAAAAGCCCAAGCCACCAGGTTATTGAGTACTAAGTCAAAACGCAGGCGGGGGGATACACCGAAAGCGGTAGCATTGCGTAGAAAGGTGGGACTAAAATTATCGTCTGCTAACTTAGTAACATCCTGTTCTGTACGCACTTTGGAAATGCCGTAGGGAGTAACCGGATTAAATGCTGACTCTTCCGTTAACCAGTCTTCGCCACCAGCACCATAGTTGCTACAGGAAGAAGAAAAAATGAAGCGAGGGACTCCTACTTGTTTTGCTAATTCCGCTAGACGAACAGAAGCGAGATGATTGATTTCATAGGTTAAATTAGGATTGAGATTTCCTAAGGGGTCGTTAGACAATCCAGCCAGATGAAGTACTGCTTCAAATCCCTCTAAATCTGATGCTTCCACATCCCGGATATCTTTGTTGATTTCTGAAATCTCCTGGATGCCGTCACCAAAAGTACTGTTGGTATACAAATCACTGTCAAATCCGACTACTTCATGCCCTTGAGCTAGTAGCATGGGCACTAGTACCGTCCCGATGTAACCCTTGTGACCCGTTACTAATACTCGCATCTTTTTCCTCCCAAGTTTTCCAAGGTGCATTACCAGTGTTCCACAGACTTTCTAACCGTCGCTTATCTCGCAGGGTATCCATGCATTGCCAATACGAGTTATGTTTATAAGCCATTAATTGACCATCTTTGGCTAGATTCTCTAGGGGGGCTTTTTCCCACTGAGTATCATCCCCTTCGATGTAATCAAAGATTCCCGGTTCGAGGACAAAAAAGGCTCCGTTAATCCAACCTTCTCTAGTCTGAGGCTTTTCTGAGAATTCGCTAATTTGATCCCCTTTGAGATCCAAATGACCAAAACGAGCTGGTGGGCGTACTGCGGTTAAAGTGGCTAATTTACCATGGGAACGATGGAAGTCGAGGAGTTCGTGTAAATTGATATCAGAAACTCCATCTCCCCAAGTCAGCATAAACGTTTCATTGCCCATGTAGGGAGCTAAACGTTTAATGCGTCCTCCAGTATTGGTATCAATGCCAGTGTCGATTAAATCCACAGTCCAATCTGGCTGGTAACCGCCATGCCTTTTAACGTCACCGTTGCGTAAGCTCACAGTAAGATTACTGTTGAGGGAACAGTAGTCTACCATGTACTTTTTAATCACCTCAGCTTTATAACCAAGGGCGATAACAAATTCATTGAAATTGTAGCGGGAATAGTGCATCATAATGTGCCACATAATTGGCTTCCCACCAATTTCTACCATTGGTTTAGGCTTAGTCTCGGTTTCTTCCGCAAGGCGAGTACCAAGACCTCCAGCAAGAATTCCTACCTTCACAAGATTTACTCCTGAGGTGCTTTATAGTTGTTCAAGCATCGATTTAAGCAGTACTCAAAACTACTTCATTAGTTATTTTGTCAAACTATTGATAAGTTTTTTTACTACTAGACTTAAAAAAATTAAGTTAATTAATTTTTTGTTTTTTGTCCAACTAAATCATCACCTCACAACGTTTGAGATGATTGGTCAGCTAGAGATATAGCCTTAATTAACTTGAGTTAAATGATGTTATGTTTCATTTTGACATCTAGAGAATAAATTGTCAATCAAAATAAATCTTATTTTGTAAAATAAAGTTAAGTAGTAATGTTTATAAAAGTTTTATCATTTAGATATAAAAAGGCAATTATTCTTGCTTTTTTATACAACTCCAGTTCTATCGATATTTAAATATTGCAACCGCCAGGGAGATTAGAACAAGGCCAAACGCAGCAAACCTTGACCTGTCAATCTCTTCCTTTCTTCCCTCTGACTTGAAAGAGACGCGGAGACGCGGGGACGCGGGGACGCGGAGAGAGGGATTTTCATGCATGGTGGTGAAATTTTTTCATCAAGACTGCCTTCTTCCTTCTGGATTTTGCCATAATTGTTAACAAAAGTAAAGTTTATCCCTTCAGATTCTCAGCTTTACTTTTGTTAACACTTGGCCGTACCTACCGGGTGAACGAAATTTTGGGTGGGATTTCTTGAGCTAAGTAGGGTTTGCTGAATAAGTCCTTAGCTATCAGTTTTTAGCTTTCAGCCGTCAGCTTTCAGCTTTCAGCTTTCAGCCGTCAGCTTTCAGCTTTCAGCTTGAAGATTACCCAGGGATTTTCCACAACAATGCCAGCTTTTTGAGCCCATTTGATACATTTCCTTGTACAAGACTTGGCTTATTAACAGCTGAAA
>JAAHHL010000882.1 GCA_010672185.1 Caldora sp. SIO3E6
AACCCACATTCAGCACCCTGAAGTGTCACAATACAATTTTAGGGTGTGGGGTGTGGGGTGTGGGGTGTAGGGTGTGGGGGGGTGAGCGAAAAAAAGGGTGGGGAGCGGAGGAGCGGAGGAGCGGAGGAGCGGAGGAGCGGAGGAGCGGAGGAAGAAGAGAGAACTGATAATTTTTGGATACAAAGCTCAAGAAATCCCACCCAAAATTTCGTTCACCCGGTGTGGGGTGTGGTGAAAATGAAAGTCCCATCACGCTCTGAATAAAGCCCCATCAACACTTGGCTTATCAACGGCTGAAAGCTTTGTCTGGCATGGCTTCCACACTTATAGAGCAAACCCTAAAACCTAAAACCTAAAACCTAAAACCTAAAACCTAAAACCTAAAACCTAAAACCTAAAACCTAAAACCTAAAACCTAAAACCTAAAACCTAAACCCTAAAACCTAAAACCTAAAACCTAAAACCTAAAACCTAAAACCTAAAACCTAAAACCTAACACCTAACACCTAACACCTAACACCTAACACCTAATTTAATATCCCAAAGTTAGAGCACCAGATCGGCGAGGATCAGATGCTCCTTGAAAAGAATCTCCAACACGCATGATACTCTGAGTGCTACCCATAGCATTTGGAACAACAGAAACTTGATGTTCCTTTTCCTTTAACAAACTAATGGTGTCACCATTCAAGCTTGATTCTACCCATAGTTTATCCGGTAGCCACTGATGATGCACTCGAGCAGCATTGGTAGCTGTTGCTATATTCATTTTATGGTCAATTACATTCATCACAATTTGCAACACTGTAGTGATAATCCGACTTCCTCCTGGACTTCCTGTAACTAGATAGGGCTTGCCTTCCTGCATCACAATTGTTGGTGTCATTGAGCTGAGCATTCTTTTTTCTGGTTCAATCGCATTAAATTCTCCTCCAATTAAACCAAAAGCATTAGGAACTCCTTGCTTAGCAGAGAAATCATCCATTTCATTGTTGAGGAGAATACCTGTTCCTGCTGCGGTTAGGCGACTGCCATAAGCAAAATTCAAAGTATAAGTATTGGCAACGGCATTGCCATATTGATCCATAACTGAATAATGAGTTGTATCATTACTCTCTACCAAATTGTGGGGATTACCAGGGGCAATTTCTTGGGAATCTGTGGCTAGACGGAGATTAATACGGCTTCGCAATTCCTGAGCATAGTTTTTGTCAGTTAAGCCTGTCACAGGAACCGATACAAAGTCAGGATCTCCCAAAAACTTAGAACGATCAGCATAAGCTAACTTCATGCTTTCTGCCATTAAATGAATAGTTTGGGCTGTGTTATGCCCAAGTTCACCTAGAGGAAATGCTTCCAAGATATTTAATATCTGCACCAGATGAATACCACCAGAACTAGGAGGAGGCATAGAATAAATTTCATATCCCCGGTAAGTTCCCTGAATTGGTTCTCGCAGCACCGGTTGATAGCTGGCTAAATCTTCCTTAGTAATTAAGCCATCGTTAGCTGCCATATCCACTGCGATCGCTTCAGCAATTTCTCCTTGGTAAAATGCTTGAGCACCTTCAGTGGCAATCAGTCTCAAACTTTTAGCTAAATCCTTTTGTACCAGGATTTCCCCCACCTCATAAGGAATACCTCCTGGTTTATAAAAGATCGCCATACTAGCAGGAGAAACTTGCATACGCTCTTGCGATCGCACTAGGCTATTATGCAAATCTTCGGAAACAGGAAATCCCTGCTCTGCTAAAGCAATTGCTGGTTGCAAAGCTCGTTCTAGGGAAATTGTGCCATACTTTTCCAGCGCCATGGTTAATCCAGCAACCGTACCAGGCACACCAACAGACAAGTAACTGTATCGCGACTTTTCTGGTTCCACCTCCCCCGCTGCATCCAGAAACATATCACGGGTTGCTGCTAAAGGAGCTTTTTCTCGATAATCAATGGCCAGGGTTTGATTCTCTTTTGCCAAATGTACCAGCATAAAACCACCACCACCGATATTACCAGCTCGCGGTAAAGTAACAGCTAGGGTAAATCCGACAGTCACTGCCGCATCAATGGCATTTCCTCCCTCCTGCAACACTTCTAAACCGGCTTGAGTTGCATAGGCTTCTTGAGAAGCAACCATACCATTGCGAGAGCTAACTGGATTAAAAATACCCCTATAGTTATCAGCAGTTGGGTCTTGAGCTAAGGCATGGCTGGTAATAATAGTTACAGCCACCAAAGCGCCGATGAGCAATTTCTTGGTTCGATTCCCAATTCCCAATTCCCAATTCCCAATTCTGCATTTTACATTCACTCATTCTACATTCAATTCAGATAATGCTTTCTCCTCTAGGGGGGCCAGTTGAGCCTCCGATTGAGAAAAGGTTTCCTGCCAGCGTCTTTGAGATGCTAGTTCCTCTAAAATCATCTTAGCGATCGCGTCTTGGTCTAATTCTGATAATCCAGAAATTGCGGTGATTGCTTCTTGGAGTAGTTTGGTCATGGTTCAAGTCTCCTTTGGACAATTAACCTTACATACCTGCTCTCAGGTAAGACTTCAGTAGTTGTAGACTTTCTTAATCTCTTGCTAACCTCTTGGGAATCACTTTCTCTAACTTATTTCTCCATATTACTCAATTATTGTTCAATCGTCTAACACTACAAAGAGCGTATGTCAATATCTTATGACTGATTTATCTGCTCTTGAATAATTAAATATTTAACTGTACGGATTGTTGGTTTGTCAATCAGAAATGTGGATTAGTAGTCAACGCAAGAGGGGAAATAATGCTCAAACTACGACGCTCTAAAAAAGTTATCCTCATATCTTCTGGTATATTCCTGATGAGGCTGATTGGTTACCTACCTCCCATGCTATTTATGGGAGCTGTGGGTTATCTCTCCTCAATCTTGGTATTTATGCTGTCCGGTTATCTCTTCCCAGTACTACCAAAAACTCAACAAACAGCTCTAGCTCCTTCTCCTGTTGCCTCTACACCAACATCTCCAGAACCAATAGTAACAAAAGTTTCTCAATCATCGATATCAACCCAAGTATCGACCCCAATTAGTAGAAATAAAGCCGGATTAGGAGATATACGAGACAGTTTTGAAACTGTCCACGGTTTTAACTTAGGTGATGATCAATCTGGTAGATACAAAAATGACTATCTTAATGTTGCCTATGATGATGATTTTGCTTACTACATTTCCCTGTTATTTGAGCAAACTGACCGCAGCCAGCGCAGCCAAAAGGAAGCTGTAGAACTAGCCATGTCTTTTATGCCCAGTGATTCAGTAAAGATTAAAGAATTGTCAGCTAGAAACAATGTTTCTTTAGTTTATTTTGAAAGCAAAAAACTAGCAGATTCGATGCCAGAAAAATGGCATAAGCTTTTTTGGGATGGAGTGAAACCTGGCTCTTTTTTGCTGATCCTGAATCATGAAGATGATAATCCTGATGCTGCTTTTGCTGTAACTGTCGCCGCAGGCAATAGTGTTCCTTTCTTGTCGGGAAATTAGGTGGTAGGTGTTAGGTGGTAGGTGGTAGGTGGTAGTGGACCGACACAGCTAAAATGGTAGAATAAGTAGGTTGGGTGTAGCGATAGCGAAACCCAACAAGGGAGAGTGCTGCGTTGGGTTTCACTCCGTTACACCCAACCTACATTTTTAGCTGTGTCGCACCAGTAGACCGACACAGCTAAAATGGTGGGGAGAGAAACGGGTTT
>JAAHHL010000883.1 GCA_010672185.1 Caldora sp. SIO3E6
AATTCTAAATTCTTTCAATATCTTCCCTAGACAGTTGGGTGATTGCCATAATCGTCTCTATATCTAGACCTTGTTGTAGACAAGAACGAGCAATCTCTATTGTTCTTTGTTCGATGCCCTGTGCTATCCCTTTTTCAATTCCCTGTTCGATGCCCTGTGCTATTCCTTCCTCGACACCCTCCTGTCTTGAGGTTGCCATCACATTATGTAAATCTCTGTAGTATTTTAAGCTATTTTCATAAGCCTCTTGCTCTTCGGTGGAAAAGTTGGCGATTTCTGAGATTTCAAATATAGCAGTCGCCAAGGCGGTTAGGACAATGCAAAATGCTGAAACCTTTACCAGTCAATCTCTTCCCTTCTGCCTTCTGCCTTCTGCCCTCTGCCTTTTGCTATAACAGTTCCTTGTTCGGTTCCGTACCGAACAACCGTTTGAATCCGAAGTCGGTGAGTAAGTTAATATATCGGTCTTGATTAGGATAGCGGTTTTTAACAGACATGGGTTATTGAGAATTAAGTTGTAGGTTGTAGGTTTTAGATGGTAGGTTTTAGAACCAAACAGTAATAATAATCTCAACTTCCGTGGAACTGGCATCTTGCCAGTGAAAATTTTCTAATTGCGGCGATCGCGTTGGTTGTAATTTTTCCTGTTCTTTGCTATTGTATCTAATAATGGAAAAGTTGTGCGCCTGTGAATACTTTAGTTCTTAAAATGAACCACACCAGGCACAGAGAACACAGAGATTTGAGTAGTCGATTGACAATTCTCAATTGATGATTTTGGAAGGATTTTGCTCGGAATGTTAAGGTCACATGGTCTAGGTTGTTGGGCGGGTTTTGATGGGAATATTCAGGTCACATGGTCTAGATTGTCGCTAAACCCGCCCCTACAAAATGCTATCATTAGAACCATTCCATAATTCTAAATTCTAAATTCTAAATTCTAAATTCTTCAATGAACCCAACATACAAATATCAAGTTGGAGGAAGTTTAGAGAGGGATGCTCCTAGTTATGTAGTGCGGCAGGCTGATGAGGAATTTTATCAAGCCTTGAAAGCTGGGGAATTCTGCTATGTCCTTAATTCCCGGCAGATGGGGAAGTCGAGCCTGCGGGTGCGGGTGATGCAACGGTTAAAGGCAGAGGGTTTTGCCTGTGGTGTGATTGATATTACCTCCATTGGTAGCCATGATATTACTCCAGCACAATGGTATCTTAGTTTTGTTCGTAGATTGGCGCGAAGTTTAAGGGTAAAAAAGACTAAGGAAGTAGAGAAGTGGTGGAACGAACATCATGGTTCTCCAGTGGATCGCTTGAGTGAGTTTATTGAAGAAGAACTACTAGGAAAGATTGAGCAGAAGATAATTGTCTTTATTGACGAAATCGATAGCATTCTCAAGTTAGGCTTCAAAGATGATTTTTTTGCTTTAATTCGAGCTAGCTATAACCAACGAGCCGAAAATCCAGAATACCGACGGCTCACTTTTGCTCTGTTGGGGGTAGCAACACCTTCGGATTTGATTCAGGATAAGAAGCGCACCCCGTTTAATGTTGGTAAAGCAATTGATTTACCGGGTTTTCAGTTACAGGAAGTGCAGCCTTTGGTTAAGGGATTGGAGGGGAAGGTAAATCATCCCCAGGATGTTCTTAAGGAAATTTTGGCTTGGACTGGAGGACAACCTTTTCTAACACAAAAACTCTGTAATTTGGTCGTACAGGAATTGCAGACAGACGCGGAGACGCGGGGACACGGGGACGCGGAGAAGTTAGCGACTGCTTTACAATTTATTGAGCAGATAGTGATATCCCGTATCATCGAAAATTGGGAAACTCAAGATGAACCGGAGCATTTGAAAACGATACGCGATCGCATTCTCCAAAGTGAGCAGCGTGCGGGAATACTGTTAGGACTATATCAGCAAATTTTGAACCTTTCAGAAATAGCTGCTGATGGCTCTCCGGAGCAAACGGAATTGCGGTTATCGGGTTTGGTAGTTCAGCAACAGGGTAAGTTAAGGGTTTACAATCGGATTTATCAGCAAGTTTTTCACCAAGATTGGGTAAAACAGACATTAGGTAATCTGCGTCCCTATGAAAGAGCGATCGCAGCTTGGTTAAAGTCTCAACGTCAGGATAAGTCTCGCTTGTTGCAGGGAGAGGCATTGCAGGAAGCATTGCTGTGGAAAGCGGGTAGAAGGTTGAGTGAAGAAGATGATGATTTCTTAACTGCTAGCCAAGAGCAGGCTTTGGAGACGGAGAGGAAGAAGAATCAAATTTTGGCTCAAGCAGAGCAGCAAGCCAAGCAACAGACGCAAATTGCTTCCCTAGCAGAACAGCAAGCCAAGCAACGGACTAAAATTACCTCCTTGTTATTCGCGATTGCCTTGATTTTGGCTGGGGTGACAGGGGTGATGGCAACCAGAGCGAATTATGATTCAAAGCTTGCTAAGCAAGGTTTAGATGATGCCAAAAGTAAACAAGAAGAAGCACTAACAAAACTGCAATTAGCCGACACAAAACGAAAACAAGCTGAAGATAGCCTGCAATCAGCCAACACAAAACGAGAACAAACAGAAGCAAACCTAAAATTAGCCGACACAAAACGAAAACAAGCAGAAAAAGAGCGCCGAGCAGCAAAACAAGAAGTTACCAACAAGCAAAAAGAATTATCCGCTACAAAAGACAATTTAGCTAATTTAAATAGCAAGGTTACGTCTGCCGCAACCAAACTACAAGAAGCAACCAGTAAATTTCAGCAAGAAGAGCAGAAAGCGCAACAAGCACAAGCCAAGGCACAGTCAGCTCAGGAGCATCAACAAATGGCACAGGAAGCGGCTCGTACAGCTAAGGGACAAGAAAATGCTGCCAAGGCACAATTGAAGCAGGCTAATCAACTTTTAACTCAAACCCAGTCAGAAGCAGAGCAAGCAAAGCAAGAAAAACTGCAAGCGAGGGAAGAACAGCAACGTTTAGCAGTACAAGCTCAACAACTGAGGAAAAAACAGCAACAGACACAAGCAGAAGTTGAGGAAGCTGAAATTATACTAGAAGCAACAGAGGTACAGGTTCAAGCATTAGAGTCAAAAGCCTTGTGGCGCAACGGTCAAATTTTTGATGCCTTACTCAGAGCCTTGAAGGCAGCGCACCAACTGCCACCACTGCTAGCCAAGGCTCAGACTAAACCCCAAACTAAGACTGTCATCCACTCTATCGAACTTCAGACCAAAGTTGCTCTCCAGCAAGCTATTTATAATGTCAGAGGACGCAATCGCTGGCAAGTACATCAAGATGCAGTAACCAGTGTCAGTTTCAGCCATGACGGCAAGTTCCTTGCTTCTGGGAGTATTGACAACACTATCAAAATTTGGGATTTAGAGAAGGGAGGAGAACCTCTTACCCTCTCTGGACATCAAAGTTCGGTCAAAAGCGTTAGTTTCAGACCCGACGGCAAGCTCCTTGCTTCTGGCAGTTTTGACAAAACCATCAAAATTTGGGATTTGGAGAAGGAAGGAGAACCCCTTACCCTCTCTGGACATCAAAATTCGGTCAACAGCGTTAGTTTCAGACCCGACGGCAAGCTCCTCGCCTCTGCCAGTAGGGACAAAACCATCAAAATTTGGGATTTGGAGAAGGGAGGAGAACCCCTTACCCTCTCTGGACATCAAAATTCGGTCAACGGAGTCAGTTTCAGCCCCAACGGCAAGCTCCTTGCCTCTGCCAGTTGG
>JAAHHL010000884.1 GCA_010672185.1 Caldora sp. SIO3E6
ATTCCCAATTCCCAATTCCCAATTCCCAATTCCCAATTCCCAATTCCCAATTCCCAATTCCCAATTCCCAATTCCCAATTCCCAATTCCCAATTCCCAATTCCCAATTCCCAATTCCCAATTCCCAAACAACAAACAACAATTCCCTAATCAAAGCGTTTCTGTTCACTGCGGTAACGGAGGGATTCAGCGAGGAAGGCAACTAACCCAGAGCCTAGAATTAACATAACACTCAAAGCGTTGATATCCGGTTTAACGCCGGTGCGGATACGGCTAAAGATTTCCATCGGTAGAGTCGTGGCACCAGTACCAGCAGTGAAACTGGAAATGAGAAAGTCGTCCATACTGAGGACAAAGGATAACAGACAACCAGCTACAATTGCTGGCATCAGTTCTGGTAGCAGAACTTGGATAAAAGCTTGAACTGGGGTTGCTCCTAAATCGAGAGCAGCTTCTTCTAAATGAGGATCAAGACTGGAAATTCTTGAGGAGACAACAATAGCGACATAAGCAAGACAGAAAACTACATGAGCCGCCACAATTGTCCACAGACTTAGGGGAGTACCGATAACTGCCAAGAAAACTAGGGTAGACACTGCGATCGCAATATCGGGTACAATCAACGGTAAATAGGAAGTACCTCGATACAAGGTTTTGCCTCTAAATTGGTAACGGGCTAAACCTACAGACATCATTGTACCAATGACCGCAGCAATTAGGACTGCCCAAAAAGCTACTTGCAGACTATTAAATAACGAACTGCCGATACGGGAGTCTTTCAGCAGCTTGATGTACCATTTGAGGGTAAATCCCTGCCAATTAGCGCTGTAAGCAGAATCATTGAAGCTATAAAATGTCAGCACCAGAATGGGCAGGTACATATAAAAGTACATTAGTAGGGAGAAATTTCCCTGCCAGGAGAAGGGAAACTTTGATTTAGGCTGGTGCATCTCTAAGGGAATTTCCTCCTCCTGATGCTGTGAGAGTTTTTCTATCATAGTGATTAAATATTACCTATTTTGCCTGTAAGCGGCCTTTTTGCCTTACGTAAAACCAAATGATAGCAGTAGGGAAGCGGAGGGAGCTGAGGGAGCTGAGGGAGCTGAGGGAGCTGAGGGAGCTGAGGGAGCTGAGGGAGCTGAGGAGGCTGAGGAGGCTGAGGGAGCTGAGGGAGCTGAGGAGGCTGAGGGAGCTGAGGGAGCTGAGGAGGCTGAGGAGGCTGAGGAGGCTGAGGGAGCTGAGGGAGCTGAGGGAGCTGAGGAAGCTGAGGGAGCTGAGGAGGCTGAGGGAGCTGAGGGAGCTGAGGGAGAAGAATTAAAGGTTATCCGAGCAGTATTGGGGAGTGCGGGAAGAGAAGAGAATATAGTATAAATGCATTAAGTTTCGGAGGACTCTGTTCTCTCAACAGCCAGTTATCTCTCTTTTACTCCCCACACTCCCCACACTCCCCACACTCCCCACACTCCCCACACTCCCCACACTTCCCACACTTCCCACACTCCCCAAACCCTGAGTTCATTATCATAGAAGGATAATCGCTGGTTGTTATGCACGGAGCTATTGGGAGCGGGTAAGAACAAAGATGTTGAGCAAACCAAAGAGTAAAAGAGTTGCAGCCTTACTAGCCTTCAGTGGGACAGTACTACCCATTTGCGGATTCCACAAGTTTTATCTGGGACAACCGTTCTGGGGGGTACTATATTTGCTACTGTGTTGGACGCCTATTCCGAGGATTGCTAGTGCGATTGAAGGTGTTTGGTATTTGGGTCAAGGTCAAGATGAGTTTAACCGTAAGTTTAACTGTGATCTGGTATCTGAACAATTAGAGAGTACTAATCAAGCACCTGTGGTTGATCCTGCGGAAGTGGGAGCAGTAGCTGATGCTCTACGACAACTCGACAGCTTACGTCAGGAGGGATTATTGTCTGAGTATGAATTTGAGCAAAAGCGTAGGCAATTACTTGATAGGATTGCTTGATATCTTTCCTTAAGGTGGGAAATGGGGAATTGAGAATTGAGAATTGAGAAGTATTGCCGAGTCACCACAATTTGAAAAAATGAATCATCAACGTAAAACTTGGATTATCGGTTTTCTAGTCGGTCTAGGATTAATCATTATCCCTACCTTAATTTCCCCCTTGCTGCTTAATTCTCCAGTTTCAGCTTTATCTGCCCAGGAAAAGGTGGAACTAATAGATAATCTTGGTAGTTATCATTATCCTATTGCTACGACCTCAGACTTGGCTCAAAAGTATTTTGATCAAGGTTTAATTCTGAGCTACGGTTTTAATCATGCTGAGGCTGCTCGTGCTTTTCGGGAAGCCAGTAGACAAGATCCTAATTGTGCCATGTGCTATTGGGGATTAGCTTATGTCCAAGGGCCAAACATCAATGCACCAATGGCAGATGAGCAAGTACCAGAGGCTTGGCAAGCTTTGCAACAAGCGATCGCACTAAGTAACCATGCATCTGTTAAAGAACAAGCTTATATTAAGGCTTTAGCACAGCGTTATGCTGCCAAACCAATGCCAGATCGTTCCTCTCTTGATCTAGCTTATGCTCAAGCAATGAAGCAAGTTGCTCAAGATTATCCAGATGATTTAGATGCAGCAACTCTATACGCAGAATCTGTGATGGATACCATGCCTTGGGATTATTGGCAGGATGACGGAGAACTTAAACCAGTAGCTAAACCTATTTTAGCTACTTTAGAATCAGTTTTAGCCAAAAATCCCCAGCATCCAGGAGCGACTCACCTTTATATTCATGCCACTGAGAAGGAACAACCAACATTAGCGATTACAGCTGCTGATAATCTACGCAATCTCGTTCCCGCTTCGGGACATTTGGTACACATGCCCTCTCACATCTATATTCGAGTAGGACGTTACCAAGACGCAGTTATTGCTAATCAAAAAGCCGTGATGGCGGATCGTCAATATCTAGCATCTCCCCATCCTCAGAGTATTTATACTATTGGTTACGTGCCTCATAACTACCATTTTCTCTGGTTTGCAGCGGTAATGAGTGGACAGAGTGAAATAGCTATGGAAGCAGCGGAGCAAACAGCAGCAATTGATCCGAGTATGATGCTCAATCCAGATATGTCTGGTGTTTTGCAACATTTTTCTATGGTTCCACTTTACACAGAAGTGCGCTTTGGCAAATGGGAGCAAATTCTAGAAACATCTGCACCCAAACCTGACCTCAAATATGCTACAGGTGTTTGGCATTATGCTAGAGGTATGGCTTTCACTGCTCAAGGAAATAAACTAGCAGCTGAGCAAGAATTAGCCAAATTACAAGCTTTAATGGCTGATCCTGAGTTGGCAGAATTGACAATCTGGAGTTTTAATTCTACTGCGAGTATTCTCAAAATTGCCGCTGAAGTTTTAACCGGTTCCCTTGCCACTCTTGAGGCAGATTATACGACAGCCGTTAGTCACTTCCAAAAAGCGATCGCTTTAGAAGATCAGCTGGTTTATACTGAACCACCAGATTGGTATTCTCCTACTCGTAATTTGCTAGGAACAATCCTCCTACAAGGAAATCAGCCAGAGGCAGCAGAACAAGCTTTTCGTGATGATTTAGATATTTATCCGGAAAATGGTTGGTCATTATATGGTTTAGCTCAAAGTCTGCAAGCCCAAGGAAAAACCACGGAGGCAGAAACTATACAGCAGCAATATCAAAAAGCTTGGCAATATGCTGATA
>JAAHHL010000885.1 GCA_010672185.1 Caldora sp. SIO3E6
CCCTACTGGACCGACACAGCTAAAATAGTGAAATAGATGTAGTGCGAGCATCTTGCTCGCTTTTTATATTCCTCTAGCGAGCGAGACGTTTGTGCTACGCACACGCTACGCGAACGCACTACCGAAAATATATTCCCTCATTTAAGCTGTGTCGGTCCACTACGAGATTGAAGTTTCACAACCCTGGACAGGTTGTAAGTCGCTACAATTAACTATCATGTCTACTTCTCTATCCAACACTATTCCCCTACGCCCCGACTTGCACATCGATCACTATCAGCTAAGTGAACTGTGCGATCGCTGGCAAATTGTTGAACTTGCTCTCTTTGGTTCCGTCCTGCGCGACGACTTCCACCCCGACAGCGACATCGACTTACTAGTGCAATTTGCTGACACCGCTAAAATTACCTTTTTTGACCTTGATACTATTGAAAAACAACTTAGCCCCCTCTTTAGCAATCGCCCTATCGACCTGGTAACCCGCAACGCGATTGAAAACAGCCATAATCCCATCCGCCGCCAAAATATCCTCAGTCACACTCATATTATCTACTCCCAATGAGCCGCGATCGTGAATACCTACTTGATGCTATCGAAGCCTTTACCAAGATCCTGGAGTCCCGTTATCCATGAGTACAAAAAAATAAACTTGTCATTTTTGGCAACTAAGGGTTATACTAAATAAAGCGACGCGGGATAGAGCAGTCTGGTAGCTCGTCGGGCTCAACAATCAGGTTAACTATTAAAGTTAACTTTGATGTGGGCGGCATGTAAAGAGATTTACATGTGTTTACTTGTCAAATTCGGGGAAACCCCTATTAGTGAGGCAATCCCGAGCCAAGCTCCGGTAAACGGAGAAGGTGTAGAGACTGGTTAGGCAAGCACCCTAGCGGTTTAGCCGAGGGTGAAGGGACAGTCCAGACCACAAACTGGAAGCTCCAGGCAACGAAAGTTGTAGTTGGTATGCATAACCCGAAGGTCGGTGGTTCAAATCCGCCTCCCGCCACCAAATTAATACGACAGCAAGCCCTGCAAGCAAAATGTTTGCAGGGTTTTGCAGCAATTTCGTAAGTAAAAAGTAACAAGGGAAGGGGGAAGACTCCCCTCTCCTGGTAGGAGAGGGGTTGGGGGAGAGGTTTTACAAGTAATTGAGCCCATATTAAGTGAATTGTGACCCGATTAGCTTTGGGAGAGAGAGATGGCTGTTAATATTAGACGTCCCATTTTAGTAGGAGGAATTGGTTTATCGTTAGGACTGTGGATGTTAGATCTTGTCTATGACTCGGTAGCAGAAATAGGGGAGTGGGGTCTCTTAGGAACAATCACGATTGCCACAGTTATCTGGTTGTTTGGCAGGAATACTTCCCCTAAAGTTAATGTTTCACCCCCTTCTGAGCCTGTAGATCAAGAGGCAGTTGAACGAGCGATCGCTAAAGTAGAAACAGCGATTAACCAACTAGAAGCTGAGGCACATGATCACGATGCTGTTAGCCAATTGCGGCAGCAGGTTGCTCAGCTAACCCCTGAGTTAGAAAGGGAAGAAATAAAACTAGTCGTCACCGGTGGCAAAGGCTTGGGTAAAACTACTCTGCTGCAACTGCTAGCATCTAATTGGGTATCCCAGCAGCAGCAAAGTCTGGTTTTGCAGGAGACACCAGCTTTATTTGTTAATAGTGATAGTAAGGTGGAGGCAGAAGGCACTGCTCAAGAAATTGCCCTTGCCGATGCTTCTATCCTGGCTACCACTTGGCGGTCTGATTTAGCCTTATTTGTCATCGCTGGGGATTTAACGGACACTGAGTTTCAAACCTTAAAGCAACTGAAGGCAGCTAATCTACGCACAATTTTGGTATTTAATAAACAAGACCAGTATTTACCTACAGAACGAGCAATTATATTACAACATTTGCAGCAGCGGGTGGCAGGGATTTTGCCAGGAGAAGATGTGGTAGGGATTAGCGCCTCCCCTGCACCAGTGAAAGTCCGCCAGCATCAGCCAGATGCTTCCGTCAAAGAATGGTTGGAGCCCCAATCTCCTGTACTGTCATCTCTGGGTGAGCGATTAGGTCAAATTCTCCATCAAGAAAGACAACAATTGGTCTGGGCAACTACAATTAGGACAGCAGGGTTATTACAAGCTGAAGTCAAGACAGCCCTAAATCAGCTCAAACGCGATCGCGCCTTACCTGTAATTGAGCAATATCAGTGGATTGCCGCTGCTGCTGCTTTCGCCAACCCAGTTCCTGCACTAGATTTACTGGCAACAGCGGCTGTCAGTACACAATTGGTAACAGAACTAGGAGAGATTTACCAGCAAAAGTTTTCTCTACAGCAAGCTCAAACAGCAGCTAAAACCTTGGGTAGTTTGATGCTTAAGCTAGGTTTAGTAGAGCTTTCCACCCAAACTATTGGTAGTATTTTGAAAAGCAATACTTTCACCTATGTTGCTGGAGGTGCAGTACAGGGGGTAAGCACTGCCTATCTTACCAGATTGGCAGGTTTAAGTTTGATTGAGTATTTCCAAGAGCAGGAAGCAAGTATCGATAAGGCAACTGGACTATCTTTCAATCTGGAGCATTTAGGGCAGAAACTGCAACAGGTTTTCCAGCAAAATCAAAGGCAGGCATTTTTGCAGAGTTTTGTCAAACAAGCAGTAGGGAATTTGATGCCAGCATCTTCTAATTAGGGCTTGCTTCAGGAAGTCGTAACTTTCGGGTTGGAATAGGTGTTAGGTGGTAGGTGGTAGGTGGTAGGTGAGTTTTGAGGTATTGGTGTTAGGAAAACTAATTATCAATTATCAATTATCAATTATCAATTATCAATTATCAATTATCCCTCACTTTGATAGTAGTTCAGATATAACAGTTCTAGTTGACCACCGTACTCTTGGATTGCTGCTAGCTGACGCCGATATAAGCCTCGAAAAGTATTGGCAAATAACAAGGTAAAAATTGCTACACATAACCCTGCAACGGTTGTGATTAAAGCATCGCTGAGTCCTGTTGTGACGGTAAGGGTATCACTACCCCCAATATCGCCAATCATCAAACCCGAAAAAGACTCAACCAACCCTAAAATTGTACCTAACAGACCTAATAGAGGAGCAATGCTAATGATTGTCTCAAAGACGGTACTGAAGCGCCTCAGTACCGGTAGTTCAGCTTGAGCCGCAGTTTCTAGTGCCAGCCGAAACTTCTCTGGAGTGGGTTGTCGCAGAGACAAAGCTGCCAGGAAAATCCTTGCTATTGGCAGATCGCTATTTTGCTCTAGTTTACGAAATGCTGCACTAGAGTCTTTCTGATAGAGCTTGAGAACTTCCCTAATAGTAAGGTTCTGACGCTTAATAACTCGCAACCAAAATACTAAGCGCTCAAAAATTAGGGAGAAAGCCAGCATAGATAATGCTAGTAGAGGCAAGTAAACAATTCCACCCAAAGAAGGAAAGGTGCTGATTGGCATTATAGGTGTTAGGTGGTAAGTAGTAGGTTGACACTCCCCGTCCTAAAGGAGCGGGGATTCTTCGCTCATAGACTCGGTTTGCTGTTTCTGGCCGGAACCAAAAACAGTAGAGGCCAAATCTCCCGAAGCGTTTGGATCAATGATCCAGGTTCCGGTGTGCCCCACCGTACCTAAGGCTCTTTTTAGTATGTTGACTGCGGCATTGTGGTCGCGGCCTAGTTTACACCCACACTTACAGACATGAGTCCTAGTT
>JAAHHL010000886.1 GCA_010672185.1 Caldora sp. SIO3E6
TGATGGTCAAGTTGTGTTTGAGGTAGGTAATACGAGCAACTCTACTGCTGCTGAACGAGCCGAGAAAATTAATGAAGCCCTAGAAAAGGAAGTGCAATCGCCGCAAGCAGCCGCAATTGAAGTTGACAAGGAAGGTAGGCAAATTATATTCCTCCTGAATGAGGAACATCTCCTAACCGTTACTCAGGATGATGTAATTGCTGCTCGTGATGTTTCTTCTCAAGCTGAGCTTTGGAAAGAACAGTTGGAAGCCAAACTCCAGCAGAGTAAGCAAGAACGGACTTTAGTTTATTTCCGTCAGAATCTGATTTTTAGTATTGGGGTACTGCTAGGAGCGATCGCTCTACACTTTAGTTTAGGATTTGGTGGACAATTGGCATTCCGCCAACTAACCCGATGGCTTGGGGAACTCACTTTCCCCCTTCATCCTTGGGAAAAACCTGCCAAGTTATTTCTGCGGCTAGGGCTGTTGGGTTGCTTAACAGGTTTATGGACTGCTGTTATCTTCTATATTAGTGACCTGTTTCCCCAGACTCGGAGTTGGCGCTACAAACTTGTCAACTTACTCAATGCCCCTTTTTTCAATCTGGGAGATGAACCCTATTCTGCCATCCAAGTGCTGCTGTTGTTGGGTTTAACGGTAGGGTTGTGGTTTGCCGTCAGCATCTTTACCCGCTTATTTAAGTCCTACATCTTGGCAAAAACTGGTGCAGTTGCAGGAGTGCAGCAGGTACTTGCCACCCTAATACAATACCTACTCACCTTCTTGGGACTAATTATACTGCTACCCATTTGGGGCTTGGATGTGGGTTCCCTAGCAATTTTTGCCAGTGTTTTGGGTTTGGGAATTGGTTTTGGTGTGCAAAACATTACCAATAACTTGATCAGTGGCTTAATTATTTCCCTAGAGCGACCAATTCAAGTAGGGGATTTTATCAATGTGAACGAATTAGTGGGAACTGTAAAGCGTATTGGAGCACGTAGTACAGAAATCCTGACCCTTGACAAAGTAAGCATTATTGTTCCCAATTCCCGGTTTTTAGAGAGTGAAGTGATCAACTGGAGTCACGGCGATCCTGTTTCCCGTCTGCGAATTCCGGTAGGAGTTGCCTATGGCTCCGATATTGAGGAGGTGAAAACAGCACTACTAGAAGCCGCCAACGCTCACCCAGATGTACTCCTGATTCCAGAACCTCAGGTGTGGTTCCAAGAATTTGCTGATAGTTCCCTCAACTTTGATCTGTTAGTCTGGACTGGAGAACCGAAGAAACAACCCCGCATCAAGAGTGACCTGAACTACTTTATTGTTAAAAGTCTGAACAGTCATCAGATTGAAGTACCATTTCCTCAACGGGATTTGAACTTGCGATCGCCCCTACTGGAAAAGTTTATCAATTCTTGGTTCCAGCAGCATGAGCTACCCTTAGGAAATCCAACAGCTATCAACTCTGACAATAGGGATGAGGGAGGTAAACATCCCCAAGAAATCCTAACTATCACTTCCGGAAAACCTACTCTCTTAGAAAATGAGTTAGCCAAAGTAGATCTAGAGGAATTAGTTCAAGGGATGCGAGAGCCAGGAGGAGTGGAAATCAAAGACCGTTACTATCGTCGAAATCTCTATCCAGCTTGCTTTATTGGAGCAGAAGCGGTGGAATGGCTAATGCAAAAACAAAACTGTACCTTAGAAGTTGCGATCGCTTTAGGGGAACTTTTGATTGCTCGGAAAATTATCCATCATGTTACAGATCAGCAACCCTTCCGGGATGATTACTCATTTTATCGTTTTTATGCCGATGAACAATGAGCTGTTGTACATTTAAATTGTTATACCAAATCCGGTTACAATAGAGCCGTTTTGAGCAAACCGTGAAATCTTGCTCTGGGACGTTTCATGAAACGTCTCTACAATGTGGGCATAGCAGGTATATCGATACCGGATTTGGTATTAATTAGTTTTGACCCTCCAGACACGGAGATGCTCCAGACGCGGAGATTAAGATAAACTATTCCTACTGATATCAAATCAATCTATGACTCAAGCGACAGCTCAAATAGTCACATTTGAACAATTCCTTAATTTCGATGATGGGAATGAAGTCAATGAGTATGAATTAATTGATGGAAAACTGCTACTGATGCCAGAACCTAGTGAATTGCATGAGGCAATACTTGAATTTCTTTCTTTCATATTTGAGCTGGCATATAGACGTCGTAAATTGAAGTACTTTGTCCGCAAGCGAAACTCCCTTGCAATTGAACAAACTAAAGCAAGAAGACCAGACATCGCTATTACCAAACGACCCCAAGTTTTCCTAGATAATCAACCAATACGAGGCATTACCTCTGTACCGTTAATGATTGTAGAAATTGCTTCTAATAATGGGTCTTCCGTACTTAGTGTGCTAAACTATCAGATTTAATAGCTCATAAAGCTTGCCACACAAAGGCTGTAGCGCCTAAGTAACTCAAAACTCCTTGAAATTTGGTAATAAATGGCTAAAGCTATCGCTGTTAATACTTTGCCAATTCAAACTAATAATTTAGCACACCAACTACGGAAGACCCATTAATGTTTCCCTTACTGAACAAGTTTTTAGTTAATCTCAACGAAGGTGCAAGGATTTTGAGTTGGGTTAAGCGTAGCGCAACCCAACCTAACACCTAACACCTAACACCTAACACCTAACACCTAACACCTAACACCTAACACCTAACACCTAATCAATGAATCCCAAAGCCAATAAACAATTTGCTCAACATTGGCTCCATAGTGAGCAGGCACTCAGTGAAATAGTAACAGCTGCCAATTTGCAACAGAGCGATCGCTTACTGGAAATTGGCCCTGGTACCGGTGCTCTCACTCGCCAGTTATTGCCCCAAGTCCAGTCATTGGTTGCTGTTGAGATTGACAGGAAGTTATGTAAACTATTGGTGAAAAAGCTGGGTAAAGTTGATAATTTCTTACTGCTACAAGGAGATTTCCTCTCCCTCGACTTAGACAAACTACTTGTTTCTTTCCCCAATTTCCAACAACCTAATAAAGTTGTCGCCAATATTCCCTACAATATTACTGGCCCTATTTTAGCAAAATTGCTGGGAACCATTACTCAGCCAAGAGTGCCAGCATTTGATTTAATCGTGTTGCTTCTGCAAAAAGAAGTAGCACAACGGTTATGTGCTCAACCCGGTTCCAGAACCTTTGGGGCCTTATCCGTGCGGGTACAGTATCTAGCCGAATGTGAATATATCTGCGATGTACCAGCCAAAGCCTTCTCCCCTGTTCCCAAAGTCGATTCTGCTGTAGTGCGCTTGCGTCCCCAGGTAGTGCAACCACCAGCCAATGAACCCAAGTACTTGGAAACTTTATTGAAATTAGGCTTTGCCAGCAAACGCAAAATGTTGAGAAATAATTTGAAATCCCTAGTAGAACGCGATCGCTTGACCCAATTGCTGGAACAATTAGATATAGACCCCCTCGCTCGTGCAGAAGACCTAAGTGTTGCTCAATGGGTAACCCTGAGTAATCAGTTGCAGTAGTTTGGTTTCAAAGTAAGGAAGCTGAGGGAGCTGAGGAAGCTGAGGGAGCCGAGGGAGCTGAGGGAGCTGAGGGAGCTGAGGGGGACAAGGAAGACAAGGAAGACAAGGAAGACAAGGAAGACAAGGAAGACAAGGAAGACAGGGAAGTAATTTTCAATTTCCAAACAACA
>JAAHHL010000887.1 GCA_010672185.1 Caldora sp. SIO3E6
ACAGATTATTAAAAAAGTGACCAAAGAGCAGAAAGTGAAAAAAGGATTAGTTATGCGATCGCTCCGTGCTGCTCTCACTGGGGATGTTCATGGTCCCGATTTGATGACATCCTGGGTAATTCTCCATCAGCTGGGTAGGGACACAATCCGCCTACAGCAAGCATTGGTTAACTCTTCTTTGGAGTGAGGGCTCAGGGGGTAACAACAAGGCCAAAAGGAAGTCTGGGTGTAGGGTGTAGGGTTTGGGGTTTGGTGAAAATGAAGATATATATCGCTGCGGTGTGGGCTCCATCAACCCTCATCAAGCTGATTGAGGGTCTATTACCTGATTTAACTGTCCCTATCAAACTTTTTATCCCTCAGCTCCTTCTTAATACTGTTTCGATGAGTGCATTATGTTGAGACAAGGAAGCGAAAGAGTTGGCAGTAACTAAGGCACTAGCGGCTACAGCAGGTAACCCAATACCAGGGAAGGTGGAATCACCGCAGCAATATAACCCTGGTACTGGTGTACTGGGACTAGGAAACATTTCTTTGCCCGCAGCAATCGCTGGACCATAACTTCCTTGATACCGTCGCAAAAATCGAGCATGGGTTAGAGGTGTCCCTACTAAGGTAACCTCACAGCGAGACCTCACATCGGGAATATAGCGCTCAATGGCTTGCCAAAGAGCTTGAGAACGTTGCTGCTTGAGCTGTTCATACTTCTCTGATGTTCGATCTAGGGCAGCCCAGTGCGCGAAGGGTTCGTTGGCAGGAGTATAGGCGTGAATAACCTGTTTACCGGTAGGAGCAACAGAGGGGTCAAGAATTGAGGGAATGGAGACGAGAATCACGTTTTGCTCTGCGTCAATCCCCAAGTCCCAATCATTAACCACGATAAAGTGGCAAGGTAAATCAGCAGGGAGATCAGTTCCATCAATACCCAGGTGGAGGTGCATAAAGCTAGGGCAAGGGGATATATTTTGTCGTTCCCGGTGTAGTCGCTTCACTGCTGGGGAAGTTTGATGCTCAAGAGGCAAGAGTTTCAGAGTATCCCAGATCGAAGCATTGGAGATCACTGCCCGTTTAGCTCGAATTACTTCACCTGTCTTTAGAGTAACCCCAACAGCGCGATCGCTTTCCATAAGAATTTTGCTCACATGAGCATTCAGGCATAACTCTCCGCCAAACTTTTTTAGACCCCTTACCAGAGCATTTACTAAGGCTCCAGTACCCCCTTGAGGAAAATCGAGCTGCACTCCAGGGCGATACCAATCGGCAAACATAAAGGCCATTTCAGCAGTAAGAGTACCACTGGCGGGCAGCCCTGATAGCAAAAAGCACAGCAAATCTAACCAATTGCAGATCAAGGGATCGGAGACAGTAGACTTGACTACCTGGGCGTAGGGCTTAGTCAAGGTGGAAACTAGAGGTAAATGGGGTAACATTGCCCCTAAATATCTCGCCACCGAAAACACCACCTGCCAGTCGTTCCTTAATGCTACTGGTGGTAGAGCGATCGCGGCTTTTCCTAAAGGAGCCATCACTTGCTGTAGTTGCTGCCATTCCTGCACCGCTTGGGAAGAACGCAAGTCCCTCAAGACTTCGACAAATTGATCTGCACCAACCTGAGTAAGAAAAGTTCCTTCGGGAATAGCACATCCCCAAGTATCATAATTCAGCCAGGGTACATCTTCCCCCAAAGCATCCAGTACATGAGCCAAGGGGTTTGGGGAGGGACGAGAGGAAAGACCTGAAAACAGAGATGGACCTGAGTCAAAGATAAATCCTTGACGGGAAAAGCTATGAGCCGCACCACCGGGAATGCTATGACTTTCGCACACGACAACGTCATAACCGTAACGAGCCAACAACGCCCCGCAGGAGAGCCCCCCAATACCACTGCCAATCACTACTATATCTGTACTTATATTGACCATTTCCCCTCTCTTGACTGTATGCGATCGTCTGACTTGAAAATAGAGACGGAGACACGGAGACGCGGAGACGCGGAGAGTTTGTTTAAACTTTTGGTTGATCTTAAGTTATTCAATTTTCCTGATGATGATCCATATTGCGGAATGTGGGAATTTTATATGAGTTTTTATATGAGTTTTTATATGAGTTTTTTAAGCTCAATTATTGAGATACTAAAGTTAGTATTTTCCTATCGTACCTCACAGATTCGAGAACTGCTATATATAGTAGTCCTCAAAAGATTGTAACAGTCTAATATCAATGATGAGAGAAATAACTCAAGTAGCTGAAGACTTGATTTTTGCTCGGACAGGAAAGACTCTCAATCACCTCCAAAAGCTAATTTTGTATGAATCTTTATCTGAGAGTCCCAAGACCTATGCCCAAATCGCCCAAGAAAATAACTACACAGAAAGTTACCTTAAGCAATTTGTTAGTCGTCAAACATGGCAACTGCTATCAGCAGCATTAGGTAAAAAAGTTAATAAATATAACTGTTACTTGGTGCTCAAAAAGATGCTGAAGGATTCCTCAATAACCTCCAAAAAGCAGTTGAGTACACTTAGTCAGCCAACTCAGAAGAGCAAGTTAGAATCTTTGGTAGGATCAGTGCCTTTAGCTTCCAGTTTTTATATTGAACGTCCTCCCCTAGAACTCACTTGTTATCAAGAAATTATCCAACCAGGTTCATGTCTCTGGATCGAAGCACCCAAAAAGATGGGCAAAACTTCTCTGCTCTCCAGAATACTTGCTTATGGCCAGCATCAGCATTATCAAATAGTACAGTTAAATTTAGCTCAAGCTGGAATAGAAAATTTTACTTCTATCAAAAAATTACTGCGCTGGCTTTGTGCTAATGTGACGCTACAACTAGGGCTAGAACTTAAGTTGAATGATTATTGGGATGAGGATTTGGGGAATCTGGTTAGCTGTGATTTATATCGACGGTATTTTTGTTGAGAATTGTCCTTTGTCCTTTGTCCTTTGTCCTTTGTCCTTTGTTATTTGTTATTTGGGAATGAAGAATGGGGAATGGGGTTATGCTCAAGGCTTGGGATAAATTGCCCCAATTTGCAACGAATATTACTAATATAAAAGGATGGCTCACCAAATTTGCCCATCACTTCTGTGCTGATGTAACTACCAAACTGAAAGCTTCAGAAGTGACTTGGCTCTAAACCAACTCTATCCGTAATTTACGTCCTAGGACATTCGCAGCGCGTTGCATGGTTTCTAAAGAAACGCCAGTTCCTAATGGATCAAGTAACCTGTCTAGTTGTGAACGACTGGTTTCAAGACGCTCAGCCATAGCCTTTTTAGTGATATTCTGCTTTTTCATTTCCTCTTCAAGCTGCCAAGCTAGCATCCGTTTTAAAGCAATGGCAGTTGATTCTTCATAGATCTCATCTTCTTTGAGGAAATCATCAAAGGATGAGCCAGCGTGTTTATTGGTCATTCTCTTCATACTCCTTCTTGCGCTTCATGGCTAAATCAAGTTCACTGTCTGGTGTTTTCTGGCTTTTCTTGATAAAGCCATGCAACAGCACCATTTTTCTTCCTTGAGTGCAAAATAATACACGGGCTATTTTCCCACTCGTCAGTGTGCTTCGCACCTCCCACAACCCTTTTCGGGACGTAAGCGAACGGCACAATGGCATCCCTATAGGCCAACCAAACTCCACCGTTTTAATATCCGTGCCGATAATAACACGGTCATTACGGTCTAGTTCCTTCAACCATTCCCG
>JAAHHL010000888.1 GCA_010672185.1 Caldora sp. SIO3E6
GCTCCCAATTCAGGAGTTAGTTTTTATTTTAAAGGCGTGAAAATAACCAAGACCAAAGGGTTTGCTCAGGGAGAAGTAGTAGGGAAATGGTCAAGAAAATATCGAGACAAAAAAAGCAGCGAAGATGCCTGGTTTATTTCAACTAATTTAGGGAGTTTTTCACAAGCAATAAACAGCTATAAAAAAAGATTTGGGATTGAAGAACAGAAAGCGAGATATTAAAAGTGGTGGCTATCAAATTGATAAAACTCTTGTTCATGGAGATAGACTAATATCTTTACTTCTTCTCATAACCTTGGCTTATAGTAGTGCATTTTTTACAGGAGAAAAAATACAGAAAAAAGGGCAAATTAAATATGTAAGTCGAGTTAAAGAAAAAAACCGTTATGTCAAAAGACATAGTTATTTTTATATTGGATTACACGGAAAAGATTGGGTCGAATCTCTCGATTTTTTTGAAAAAATAGCTGAATCTTTAATGAGTCTTTCTCCTCATAAAAGACCTAATTATAAACGAAGTGACAGAGCTGCAACTCTCATTAAATATACATTATAGCCATAGTTGTCACCCCGTCAGGTCGATAAATACAAACTTATCAACGGCGGGTACTTACTACCTGTTAGTGGATGGTTATCCCGGTAATACCTTCAACACCTATGATTTGAGGTGGGATGATGTCTTAGTTGATGATGCCTACGAAGAAAACGACACTCTGGCTACTGCCTATGACTTAAGTAACCAAGAGCAAACCTGGTTGAGTAATATTGCTGGTAATGGACGTCAAGTAGACCAAGATTGGTATCGTATTGATGTGACTCAGGGTTATGAGAACCTAGTAGTAGACCTACAGTTCAATCATGGTTTGGGCGACCTGGATTTATTTGTCTATGATAGCGCCGGTAATGTAGTTACTAGTTCTATCTCCACAACCGATAATGAGTCGATTAATACCCTGCTTCCTAGTAGTGGTACATACTACCTGTTAGTGGATGGTTATCCTGGTGATACCTTCAACACCTATGATTTGATTTGGGATGACAGACTCTATCTTGTCGGTACTGACGACAACGATACTCTCTCCGGCACTACCAATTCTGACACCATCATTGGCTTGCGTGGTGATGACGACATCTTTGGTGGTGGTGGCAACGACTTCCTTCAAGGTGACCGAGGTGACGATAACATCTTTGGTGAAGCTGGAGATGATAATATCCAAGGTAACCGAGGTGATGATTACCTATTCGGTGGTACAGGGAACGATTACCTTGATGGCGGTCGAGGGGACGATATCCTTGTAGGAGTTGACCCAAATTCTACCAATCCTGGCTTGGGTGAGATCGATATCATGACTGGTGGCTTTGGTGCAAATATTTTTGTACTAGGAGACGAAAATCAGGTTTACTATGATGACCTAGGTATTGGAGATTACGCCTTGATAACTGACTTTGACTTCAGTCTGGATGTCATCGAACTCCACGGCAGTGCTACTAGCTATCAGTTAGGGAATGTATCCCCCAGCTTACCCTCAGGGATTGGTATTTTCCTACAAACTCCTGCTCAAAATGAATTGATCGCAATTGTGCAAGGGTCTACTAGCCTAGATCTGAATGCTGATTACTTCAATTACGTGAGTTAGATGGTAAAGTCAGGATGTAGGGTGTAGGGAAAAAAGAGGGTTGTTTGTTAGTTGTTTTTTTGACAAACAACTAACAGCTAATAACTTGCTAACACGTTAGCGCTGTTGCTATAGCTCTCTTGGCGACCTAAAATTGAACAGAATTTAGCTTCCCTACTCTCCAAAAATTTCATGCTGCAAACCATCTCCCCTTGGATCCTGGGGTTTCAATTTACTTCTCCAGGACCAATTCTATTTGAACTAGGACCAATAGCAATCCGCTGGTACGGACTGTTGATTGCTTCAGCGGTGTTAATTGGAGTTAGTCTTTCGATGCACCTAGCCAAGCGCCGCAACCTCAACCCAGAAATTATAGGTGATTTAGCAATTTGGCTAATAATTGGAGCAATTCCTGGTGCTAGACTCTACTACGTCCTATTTCAGTGGCAACAATATGCTCAGCGTCCTGAGGACATTATCGCCATTTGGAAAGGCGGTATTGCGATTCACGGTGCTATCCTCGGCGGTATCTTAACTGCTTCAATTTTTGCCCGTCTTAATAAAGTATCTGTTTGGTTACTAGCAGATTTGGTAGCCCCTTCCTTAATTTTGGGTCAAGCTATCGGGCGTTGGGGTAATTTCTTTAATTCAGAAGCCTTTGGTAGACCAACAAATTTACCTTGGAAACTCTATATTGCTCCAGCCAATCGTCCCCCCAATCTAATTAACTTTGACTACTTTCATCCCACTTTTCTCTACGAATCTGTATGGAACTTACTAGTTTTCGGCTTACTAATAAATTTGTTCTTTCGAGATTTAAACAGAAAAATACATTTGAAGGTAGGAACTTTAGCTTTGGTCTACATGATTGCTTATAGTACCGGTAGAGTCTGGATTGAAGGATTTCGTACTGATAGCCTGATGCTCGGACCATTACGCATCGCCCAAGTTGTAAGTTTAGTCGCGATCGCCCTGGGACTTATTGGTTTAGTCTGGTTATATCGCATTGGTCGTTCTTTACCAGATGTAGCTTCAGCTGACAATTAGGTTTTAGGTTTTAGGTTTTAGGTTTTAGGTGGTAGGTGGTAGGTGGTAGGTGTTAGGTTTTAGGTGGTAGGTTTTAGGTTTTAGGTGGTAGGTGGTAGGTGGTAGGTTTTAGGTGGTAGGTTTTAGGTTTTAGGTAATAACCAACAACCAATGACAAATGACAAATGACAAATGACAAATGACCAATAACAAATAACAATGGAACTGTACTTAATTCGTCACGGCATTGCCGCTGACAGGGCAAATTATACTAATGATGAAGAACGCCCTCTAACGGACAAAGGGCGTAATAAAACAGATAAAGTAGCCAAGCAACTGTATCGGCGTGGGCTACATTTTGATCTGATTTTGACTAGTCCTCTAGTGCGAGCCAAAGAAACTGCCGCTATACTCAAAAATGTTGGTCTTAGTAAGCGAGTGAAAGAGTTTCCCAGTCTTGCTCCCGATGGAAACATCCATGCCTGGGTAAATTGGCTAGAATTAGAGTGGAGAAATAATACAGTTAGAAGTTCCTTAGCGCTAGTAGGTCATCAACCAGATCTAGGAAACTGGGCAGAAACCTTACTGTGGGGTAAATCTCAAGAAAAACTTGTCCTTAAAAAGGCTGGGGTTATTGGTTTACACATTCCAGAAATCAAGATACCTTTGAGTCAATGTGAGCTATTTTTATTGATTTCTCCCAAGTGGCTGCTCTCTTGAAATTTGGAATACCAAGCTCTACTCAAGAGCTTTCCTCTATCGGGTTTCAGGAGAGTTGGAAATAGTTGAGCGATTTTAATGAACCACAGAGGCACAGAGGACACAGAGGAATAGAAGATATTTAATTTGCTACTTCGCGATCGCATTAAGAGTCGTAGTGGAACGACACACCTAAAATAGGGCTTGCTGTATAAGTGTGTAAGCAATGCCAGACAATGCTTTCAGCGGTTTATAAGCCTGGTGTTGTGCAAGGAAATGAATATGAGTGGCTCAAAAAGCTGGCATTGTTGCGGAAAATCCCTGAGTAATCTTCAAGCTGAAAGCTGACAGCTGACAGCTGA
>JAAHHL010000889.1 GCA_010672185.1 Caldora sp. SIO3E6
AAAAAATCCCAAGAAATTGCATCTCTTAGCTCAAAAACCTGGCATCAACCCGGGTAACCTTGGGGGATGCAGATGCCCAAAACAGCGGATAAATGCTGCATTCATTCTTACTTATTACTTGTTACTTGTTACTTGTTACTTATTCTCCCAAGCCCTAGTTATCTGGTTATTTGCGATGATCCCAAGGGGGTCGTGCGGAGCGATCGCGATTGCGCTTGGTGTCAAAATATCAAGTAAGGCTTACCGTAAAAGTGTGGAAACTCAAGAAGCTCAAGGGGTAACAACAAATGGTTACTTTTTTCTGATTTGTGCTCAATTCCTACGAAGTAGTAAGTATCGAGCCTGCCTTAGAGAACAAATCATCATGCAACTACCAGCCTTCCTACGCAGAAAATACCCAGTAGTGCGGCAACATAGTGAAGAAGATTGCGGTGCTGCTTGCTTTGCGGCTATTGCCAAATACTATGGCGCAACCTTTACTATCAGCCGGGTTCGGGAAGCCGTTGGTACAGGACAACAGGGTACCACACTACTAGGACTCAAGCGGGGAGGAGAAGCTCTTGGTTTTAATGCTCGAACAGTTAAAGCCTCGCCAGCACTATTAGACCAAATCAATCAAATACCTTTACCAACTATTATTCATTGGAAAGGTAATCATTGGGTGGTGTTGTATGGGCAACAAGGCAAGCAATTTATCGTTGCCGATCCCGCTGTTGGTTTACGCTATCTTACTAGAAAGGAGTTGACCCAGGGTTGGACAGACTGGGCAATGCTCATTGTAGAACCAGACCCTGTCCGCTTTTTGTCCCAGCCTCAGGATCAAGTTGCTGGTATTAGTCGATTTTTCAAACGTGCTTGGGCTTATCGCTCCGTTTTAACTCAAGCATTTCTCATTAATCTTGTCTTAGGTTTACTTTCTTTAGCAACTCCCTTCTTAATCCAAGTTCTGACAGATGATGTGTTGGTGCGGCGAGATATGGGGCTACTGAATGCCGTGGTGATTGCGGTAGTGGTGATGAATATCTTCAGCAGTAGCCTAGGTCTAATCCAATCTACCTTAATTGCTCACTTTGCTCAACGGCTAGAGTTGGGACTCGTAATGGAATTTGGGCGACAAATTTTGCGTTTGCCCCTGAGTTACTATGAATCCCGGCGTAGTGGAGAAATCGTTAGCCGACTGCAAGATATCCAATCGATTAATCAGTTAGTTTCCCAGATAATCGTTAGTCTACCGGGTCAGTTATTTGTGGCAGCGGTCTCTTTGTGCTTTATGCTGTTTTATAGCTGGACACTGACTATTGCTGGTGTCTTGATTGCCCTAGTCATGACCCTCTCTACGGTAATCTTATTACCCACCCTACAGAAAAAGACCCGTAGCTCCTTAGTCTTGGAAGCAGAAAACCAAGGGGTGTTAGTGGAAACCTTTAAAGGAGCACTAACTCTGAAGATGACTACAGCTGCTCCTCAATTTTGGGAAGAATTTCAAAGTCGCTTTAGTCGTCTAGCTAACCTCAACTTTCGCACCACTCAAATTAGCATTATCAATAATAGTTTCTCCGAGTTGGTTTCCGGTATTGGTAGTATCAGCTTACTCTGGATTGGCAGTAACCTAGTAATTCAGCAACAGTTGAGTATTGGTCAACTCTTGGCTTTCCACACCATGAATGGTAATTTGGTGTCCTTTATTCGTGCCGCCATCGGTTTTGTTGATGAATTCGCCCATGTGAAAACCGCCACTGAACGTTTGACGGAAGTGATTGATGCCAAGCCGGAAAACTCCGGTGATACCAAGAAGCCTGAGGCGGAAATTGCTCATAATGCCGAAATTACTTGTGAGCATGTCGGTTTTCATTATCCCGGTAGACTTGACCAACTGCAAGACTTTTCCGTAACGATTCCCGGTGGGCAAGTGACGGCTCTAATTGGGAAATCCGGTTGTGGAAAAAGTACCTTGGCTAAGCTAATTGCTGGACTCTATAATCTACAATCCGGTAATATCCGCGCTGGCATCTATAATCTGCAAGACATTTCCCTTGATTCTCTCCGGCAGCAGGTGGTGCTAGTACCCCAAGAAGCCCACTTTTGGAGTCGTTCCATTCTCGAAAATTTCCGCTTAGGGCATCCCCAAGCTACCTTCGGTGAAGTTGTCAAAGCTTGCCAAATTGTTGGTGCTGATGAGTTTATCAGCAAACTCCCAGAGAAGTATCAGACAGTGTTAGGGGAATTCGGTTCTAACCTTTCTGGAGGACAACGACAAAGATTAGCGATCGCTAGAGGGATTTTGACAGATCCGCCAATCTTAATTTTAGATGAATCTACAGCAGGTCTCGATCCAGTAAGCGAAGGTCAACTACTAGATAGACTCCTTTGGGCCCGTCGAGGCAAAACTACCATTATTATCAGCCATCGCCCTAGTGCTATTAATCGAGCAGATTGGATTGTGGTACTCGATGAGGGTCAGGTAAAAATCGAAGGTTCCCTGGATGAATTACGCACTCAATCAGGAGAGCATCTCGACTTCTTGAGAGTTCGGGAGGGAGCAAGACCTTCTCTCAAAGATGCTAGGTATTCCTAGACTAGGACAGGCAAGATGCCTGTTCCACAGGTATTTTTAACTTGAAGCAACCTTGGTGTATTGTACCTTTGCTCTGTCCCTAAAACTATCGAAATCGATCACCTCTGATTTACTTGCAGCCTCCCAAACTTCGTTGACTATCTCTGTCAAGGTAGGGAGTACAAGTAAGACATATTGACCGATGCTCCTACCACTTTTACCTGCAACCTTCATCGTAGAGGGCATTTTCTCTGGAAAGTCTTGCCAATCCTGACGAATCCAAAAAACCTCATTGTCGATCACGACTAGTTGCTTATCTCTTAAGCTATCATCAAACCCACTCTGGTTCAGGAATTGAACTATTTGCCGGACAGCTTGAAGCGAAATCTCTTGCCGCAGATGCTTGATTGCCCGAATTTCTAGAATCTGCTCCCAAGTATAGATAACGGTGGGTTTGCGAGACTTGCCGATCCTTTGGGGTATCACAAGTTCCTTTTTCTCTAGATATTGAAGACGGTTTGACGTAGTTTCAGTCAAAGCCAGTGTTTCTGGTCGTGTAAAACCTTCTATAAGAGACATAGGGTAAATATAAATATAACGTATTACCTTTTGCCAAATTTATAATACATTTAATGGCGTTTTGCTGCTAAAGTGATATTATAACGTAAAGCAGCTTTAACCTTGATGGCTAAAGCAATCTACACTCATTGAGGAGAGATTACATTGAATAAGCTACTCTCAAAGAGCAGCTTAGCTTGGAGTTATGTCGCAGTCTAGGATGCTAGAACTAGCTCACGAAAGGCTTTACTGGCCTGAGCCTAACCAGATCTGGGAACCTAGTGGATCTGGAGCACAGGTTTATGCTCAGTTGGCTAGAGAAAAAATTGGAGAAAAAATCCAGCGAGAATTTCCAGAGGATGCCAGAGGAGTAGAAGTTAGCGTACTAGCAGCTAACCCAGAGGGTAATGAAACAGAAGCACCAATTGCCATTGTCTGCCAGTTTAGTAGACCTGTTTCTCTGGCAGTAATTAGAGAAACTCATAGATTGGCGTGGAGTTTTAGTAGGACGCGATCGCTTATAACCATTGAGCCTCAGCTACTTCGAGTTTGGTCTTGTTGTGAACCACCTCAAGAGCAAGATGAT
>JAAHHL010000089.1 GCA_010672185.1 Caldora sp. SIO3E6
TAGCTACTGCTAACTCTTATAGAATGGCTAAAGTAGGAACCCTGACAGTAACGACTATCGTGTTAGCGATCGCTCTAACAGGCAGCAATAATGTCTTCAGTTTAGTTACTTTCTCTTGGTCAGCTTTAGCTTCTAGTTTGGGACCGTTATTGGTCTTGCGGGTTTGGCAAAAGTCTGTGAGTGTACCAGTAGCGATCGCGATGATGATTGTTGGTATTGCTGCTGCTATAACCTGGAATCTTGGACTCAACCTATCCAATGCAATTTATGAAGTGCTTCCCGGTATGACTGCCAGTTTTATAGTTTATGGGATTGCTAATTTTTTCACCAACTCTGGAGGAACAAGACCATCAATTAAGTGATTCAATCAACTGGAGCTGATTACACACCCTATGCCTTACAGTAAATTTACCTTAAATGAACTCAAACAAAAATTCAACATAACTCTGACAGGCATTAAAGGAAGATTTAACAATTTACCAGAAGTTGCCCCTAGTCAATTTCTTCTTGAAGCCTTGGAAGAGTATTTACCGCTAGCAGTGGCAATCGGTTCAGAAAAAGCTCGATCTGAATTAGATGAAAATTCCCTAAAACCTAAAACCTCACCTACCACCTGCCACCTACCACCTAACAACTATTTTTTATACAATATACAAGCAATAGCCGATTTCTTATATGTTGTATGGATCTGGTATTAAATGAACACCCATTTATTATTCGTACAGAGGGTGGGCTGACGATTGCAGGTACTCGCATTACCATTTACGATGTTATGGATCATCTCGCAGCAGGCTGGACACCTAAACTAATTCTGAACTGGCTCCCTGTGACAGAAAAACAACTTAATGCTGCACTCTCCTACATTAATGCTAACCGCACCGAGGTTGAAGCAGAATATAAAACTGTATTACAAGCAACCCAAGAAATGCGGGAATACTGGGAAGACAAAAATCGGGAGCGTTTAGCTCAAATTGCCAAGTTGCCTCCCAAACCAGGACACGAAGAGATTCATGCTAAACTCCAAGCCTGGAAAGCGAAGCTTGGAATTAGTGTTTGCTCTTAAGAAACACTCTGGCTAATTGCTAATTGCTAATTGCTAATTGCTAATTGCTCTTAAGAAACACTGTTGACTGTTGACTGTTGACTGTTGACTGTTGCCAGATGAGCTGCTACCTACTTTCAAGTCAGAGGGCGACCGGGCTCCAAGGCTTCAAGGGAAGAGGAATAGACTTTGTTTCTTCCTTTCATAGCGGGTGGTACGCCGCCCGTCGGGCGCTCTTAAGAAACACAGGCTTAAACCCCTGTAAAATGGTAATAATTATGAAAAAGTGTTTCTTCCGTACCATAGCGGCGCAAGATTCGACCCCACACCCTACACCCTACACCCCGCGCCGTCAGGCGCTTTCAACAACCAACCCCCATGATTAAAATCCTTCACCTATCTGATATCCATATGGGTAGTGGTTTTTCCCACGGTCAGATTAACCCAAATAATGGCTTAAATACACGATTAGAAGATTTTGTCAATACTCTATCTAAATGTATTGACCGCGCTATCTCAGAATCTGTAGATTTGGTGATCTTCGGGGGTGATGCCTTTCCCGATGCCACGCCACCTCCCTATGTGCAAGAGGCTTTTGCACGACAGTTTCGCCGCCTCGTAGATGCAGATATTCCCACAGTCCTCTTAGTTGGCAACCATGACCAACACTCCCAAGGTAATGGAGGGGCTAGTTTATGTATTTATCGTACTTTAGGAGTGCCTGGATTTATCGTTGGTGATACTATTGACACTCACCACATCCAAACTCGTAATGGCTCGGTACAGGTAATTACCCTCCCCTGGCTGACTCATTCTACCCTACTGACTCGCCCGGAAACCGAAGGTCTAGCGCTTTCAGAGGTTAATGATTTACTTATCTCACGGCTCAACCCAGTATTAGAAGGAGAAATCCGCCGACTAGATCCGGAATTGCCCACCATCCTCTTAGCTCACCTGATGGCAGACAGAGCTAGCTATGGAGCCGAGCGCTTTTTGGCGGTAGGTAAGGGTTTTACCATTCCCCTTTCCCTACTAACACGACCCTGCTTTGATTATGTAGCCTTAGGTCACGTCCACAGACACCAAAATCTCAATAAGTCTAATGACCCCCCAGTAATTTACCCAGGCAGTATTGAGCGGGTCGATTTTAGTGAGGAAAAGGAAGATAAAGGCTATGTATTGATTGAGTTGGAAAAGGGTCATGCTGAGTGGGAATTTTGTCCTCTGTCGGTACGCTCTTTCTGCACAATTGAAGTGAATCTTGCAGAAGCGGAGGAACCACAGCAGGCTCTAATCAAAGCTATCAAAAAAAAGGAAATTAAAGATGCTGTAGTCAGGCTGATTTACAAGCTCCGTTCTGAGCAATTAGACTTAATTGATAACCCTGCGGTACATCAGGCTTTAGCTGAAGCTCACAACTATACAATTCGTCCAGAATTAATCAGTCAGTTAGCTCGTCCCCGTTTACCGGAGCTTGGGGTTGGTAGTAGTATAGACCCGATGGAGGCACTGAAAACCTACTTAGACAATCGAGAAGATCTCAGAGAAATTTCTGCCGATATGCTGGAAGCAGCACAATGTCTCCTTGCTGGTAAGGATGAGTAATTTGTTATTTGTTGTTTGTTATTTGTTGTTTATTGTTTGTCCTTCGTAATTTGTTATTCGTCTTTTATACTAATGACCAATAACCAATAACTAATAACCAATAACCAAACTCTAACTTTCATACATCTCTAATGGTAAACCATCGGGATCTTGGAAAAAGGTAAACCGCTTACCAGTAATCTCATCAACCCTGATCTCTTCTAGCTCCACACCTTTGGCTTGGAGGGAGGAAACAGATTCATTGATATCTTCAACTTTAAAGGCTAAATGTCTTAAACCACAAGCTTCTGGTTTGTTTACTCTTGCAGGGGGATTGGGAAAAGAAAAAAGCTCAATCCCATCACAGTCGCCAACTCTTAAATCTAGCTTGTAAGAATCTCTAGCGGCTCGATAAGTTTCTTCAATAATCGCAAATCCTAAAATATCTACATAAAAATGCTTTGACTTTTGATAATCAGAGCAAATTATGGCAACGTGATGAATTCCTTTGGTTTTCACAGCAACTAATTATAATTACTTTGGCTGAATTTTAAATGCGCCTTAGCTTAACAGATTGATTCTATCAAACATACATTTGAAAATACTATAACGCAGCAACCGAGATCCCCGACTTCTTAGTTAAAGAGGTGATTAACTGGATAAACCTGAAGAAGAAGTCGGGAATCTACCGTACCGTAACTGAGAGGCTCTTGCGATCGCAAGCTATAGTAAGCTGCGGTGGCGGGCAAAAGTGGGAAATTTATCAGTCCAATTGTCAAACACATTTATTTTGCCCACCCTACTGGCTACATTGTTTCATGTCCCGGTAGTCCTAGTGTCTCGCTGTGCTTAGGTGAAAAACCAGCAAGATGTTTGCGTGACGCGCACGCACTACTTTATTTCTCTGGTATAAATAGTTGAGATTATTACAAGGACGTAATATAATAAAATGGTTTGGGATGTTGAATACACTGACGAATTTCAAGAATGGTGGAATACTCTAAGTGCAAAACAGCAAAACGATATAACGGCGATTGTCAAACTATTGATGGAAGAAGGAGCAAAATTACCATTTCCATATTCGTCAGGTATTGAAGGTTCAAAGTATACTCACCTGCGCGAACTTCGCATACAAAGCGGTGGGAAGCCAATCAGGGTGTTTTATGCCTTCGATCCAAGACGAACAGCTATTTTGCTGATTGGTGGTGACAAGACAGGAGATAGCAGATTCTATCAAACATACATTCCTCTGGCTGACAGGCTTTATGAGGAATATCTTGAAGAAATTAAAAAGGAAGGCTTGTTATGAGTGGACACCGCAAATTTTCCGAGCTTACCAAAGATTTTTCACCGCAACGACAAGCAAGGATTGCTGAAAAAGTAGAAAATCTGAAAAAGGAAATGGCACTTAATGAATTGCGGCAAGCATTGGAATTATCTCAAGAGGAACTGGCTCGAAGACTGAATATTAAACAGCCTGCTGTATCCCGACTGGAAAATCGTGATGATATGTATGTTAGCCACTTGCGGGAAGTGATAGAAGCAATGGGTGGAAAACTAGACCTTACAGCCCATTTTTCTGGTGTTGAGATTAAAATTGAACTGCGCCCACAACCTTAAGAAGCGGCAAGGTATTTGAAAGATGGAGTGAACCTTCGATAGGGAGTACGTTCACAACTCATATGGAAATACTATAACGCAGCAACCGAGATCCCCGACTTCTCAGTTGAAGAGGTGAACAACTCGATAAACCCGAATAAGAAGTCGGGGATCTGCCGCACCGTAACTGCTAAGGCGCTTGCGATCGCGAGTTTTAGTAAGCTGCTTTGGTTGACAAAAATGGGCAATTTAGCTGGCATATTCTGTAAACTTTCTGAGAAAAGTAGACTTAAAAGCCAGAACTATATCACTTTTGGAAATTCCCATATTCACTAATTCTTTGGCTATTCCCGTATCCGTTCTATCCTGCTGAATCCAAATTTTATCGTCTTTAAGATCAATATGAACTAAACTACCATATACTCTAATTTTGTTATGCCAACCTAATACCATAACCAGGTAGTGACCACCAACGCGATCGCAAATAATTTCAACTTCTTCTCCTTTTTGTACCACCATTTCCGAGAAATCACTCAGAATTTTTTCGATAGCCTCTTGATAATTTAGGTTTTCCATAAGATTATTTCCTCTATATCTGGACAAAAAATCAGAAGTTTTAGATTATGTTCTTCAATTCTTTTTTGAATAAACTTTATTTCAAAAAACTCGTGATAAATTTCTAAAGGAATAGCGAGATACAAGATATAGTCTGGCATTACTTCTCTCAATCCTGAACGATAGTTTAGATATTGACCCAGAGCAGCATGAAATTGATAAAAATTAGACTCTTCTTGAAAACCTTTGACTTCTACTGCTATTTTTCGCCCGTTTTTTTCTGCACTAATTAATTTTTGTGCTGCTAAATCTATAAATAATGCTAAACCTTCTTCATCAACCTTTACCCGGAAGTTTTCGCGCAAAATTATCCATCCATCTTTCTCTAAAGCAATTTTGACAGCATCGTGAAAAATATCCTTGGCAGGCATCTGAAAACTGATAATCCTTTACCTCTATCTTACCACCTGACCACTAATGTGATCACCGCCTTTGTAGAGAGTTTTCAGCTCTTGGCAGGTTTAGCTAAGGAATAGATTTTTATCCTACTCTCTACTTCCTACTCCATTATTAACTTGTATGCTTTGAGCGGAAAATCTCGTCTAATTCTTCTTTCATCATGTTATAAGGAAAAGGATAGGCTTTAGCTTTAGGACTACGACGATTAACAAACAATTCTCTGAGTGCCTCATCATCAGTAGGGTGTTGTCGTATGTATGTTTTTAGTTCTTTACGAGTCATTTGGGTAAAATCAGGTTTCATCATCTTCGTAAAACTTCCATCCTTGAGCTTTTGCGATCGCGAGTTGTAGTAAGCTACTTGGATAGTCACTCAATAGGCAACTCATTAGTCCCAGGGTAGGCATTAGCGCAGCAACTGAGATCCCCGACTTCTCGGTTGAAGAGGTGATTAACTGGATAAGCCTGAAGAAGAAGTCGGGGATCTACCGTACCGTAACTGAGAGGCTCTTGCGATCGCAAGTTCTAAACAAAGAGGAAGAGAACTAAATTCTCTTCCCCTGTTGTGATTCTGATTTTTGGCTTTCTGACCCTTTTTGAGCTTCTTGCGCAACATCTGAGTTTGTTTTTTCAGTTGTCGGCGTCGAGCAGAGCCACCTTTACCTTTATCGTTTCTTCCTTGGCGGCGGGGAGACTCCCACCGCTTGAGTCGTTGTGTCATGAGTGTTGCCTCTCAACTACAGTGGGCGGGGAGAGACTCGAACTCTCATGACCAAAGGTCGCCACATTTTGAGTGTGGTGCGTCTACCAATTCCGCCATCCGCCCTTAGGGGCAACTTCCCCATTATAACCGATTTGTTGCTTTTCTAACAAGGATTGATAATTTTGGGAGCTAGCCCAACGAGCAATTTCTCGTGCTCTGAGTACTGGCACGGGATGAGAAAGTTGAGACGTTTGGGCTTGTTTGAGCATTTGCCCTAGTTCATTATTACTAGCGATGTCGTAAGCTCTAGCTTGAGCAATAAAGGCATCTAAGTTGAGTTGTGGGGCAAGGGTTGGGGAACCACCAGCCAATTTCATCAGCACCGACATCACCACCCTCGGATTTTGAGTTGCCAACACCGCAGCGCGATCGCAAGAAAATTCAGCACAGCGTACCCACTCTAGCATCTGTTCCTGTACTGTTTGGGCAATTATTGTCCCCCAGTTAGGGATTAAACCAGTAGCTAACACCAGGATGTTGATGGGAGTCAGGTAAACTCCATGTTCACATTTGAGGTGTCCAAGTTCATGAGCAATAACTGCTTGAATTTCCTCTGGCGTCAGCATATCAATGAGGGAAGTGTGCAACACAAGGAAAGGCTGTTTCCCTCGCATGGCAAAGGTATAGGCATTGGGAGATGGATGCTGTTGCACATACAGCTGAGGTGGTTCTAAATCCAAAATTTTGCAAGCCTCTAAGAGTAGCTCATGCAAGTGAGGCAATTGATTTTCTCCCACCAAGACACTGGCAGCGATATTGTTAAGATAAAAAAACTGTTCCGCTATCGGTCCTAGGAGATTGCGTACTATCAAATCTATCCCTGGCATCTGTTTGAGGGCGTTGGTTGATGCCAAATCTAGGGGGTGACGAAAATGGTCTGCCTTGAGACCAACTAGCGGTGTTTTGTTCATTGGTTATTGGTTATTGGTCTATATCTCTACCAATGGATAATTGATAATTGATAATTGATAATTGGTTAATTTACTTTAAGACCTCTTCATTTATGAATAAAATAAAAAGAAAAGATTTTCCTTAAGCTCAATCCTTTTCTTTAAAGTAGAGGTAATTGTCCATTGTTCATTATCAATTATCGAATGTAATTATTCATTATCCATTATCCATTATTCATTAATGACATTAAGCTAACCAGCTTTTAATGCGATTGAGACTTTCCCAGTCTGGTTTTCTACTCAATCCATCTTCAATACTCTCAAGCAATTCTGGTCGGATTTCTGGATTCATCGCCAATAGCTGTTTTACCACATCTATGTGCTTACGAACACCAGTTTGCCCAGTTTCCAACATGGCAATTGCTAGATTAATCCTAGCTTGAGGGGCATTTTGATCCAGCTTGACGCCTTTGAGAGCCAGTTTGTATGCTTTGTCAGGTTTGTCATCGAGTAAATACAACCATGCTAGGCAACTCCAAGCAGTAGAAAATTTGGGAGAGCGATCGCATATTTCTTTGAAAACGGGGATTAAGGTTTCCGGACCTTCACCAGCTTGATAGCGTTCTAGGCTGGCATCAAAGAGAACAGTAACAGACTCGGTCATAAATTAGAAAAGTAGGAAAGGAAGCTGGAGAAAAAGTCTGCTATAAATAAAGTGCAGTTTGGCAGTGAGAGTATTCCCACAAAAATGGGATGCTCCCACTAGAACTTATCTCTTGCAGTTCTGGAGGAGGAAATTATTGACCGCCTCTTCTTCAGTTATCACTGTAACGGATTGTAAAGTTCAAACACCGAAAGAATTGCCACAGCCACAGCTTTGAGTCGCATTGGGGTTAGTGAATTGGAAACCCCCTCCAATCATCGCACTGCTGTAATCGAGGACTAAACCGTAGAGATAAAGCATACTTTTCGGATCGCAGACGATTTTGAAGCCATCATAATCAAAGACCTCATCTTTGTCTCCCACTTTGCTAGGGTCTTCAAAATCCATCATGTAAGACATTCCAGAACATCCTCCTTGACGGACACCAACCCGCAGGTAGAGATCTTTTCCTTGACTATCTCGTAAAGCCAACACATGATTGAGAGCTGCTGGTGTCAATTGGATACCTTTTTTTTGGGGCACAGTTGTTTGGGTCATGATTGCTTGGGACTCCTAAATTGCTCTTGTATGTGGATGGGAATTTGCGCTATCCCTACATTTTAACTATTTCCTTCTATCTTAATTGCTCCCTTGCTCTGCTTTGCCTGAAGACTGTTACCGCAATCCACTATGATGTTGATCTACCTCCCTTGTTGCCGTTGCAACAACTTAACTTAAATAGAACAACCGCTGGGAAATTATTGAGGTTTAATAGGAGTATCCCCTCTACTACTAGTTTCAATTTGCCCTGCAAGTTTGCACTAAACCTAGCTATTTTATGTCTGCTTTGAATCCCACTACTCGTCGTCGGCTCAAAAGATTACAACAAATGCCCAATGTGTGGGAAGGTGATCGCCGTCCGGTGTTAGCTCTCTCAGACAGGGCGAACTCAGATACTGAAGATAGCAGCGAATGCATTCTTTGGGTGGACGGTTCAGAAGGAGTGGTACGAGCAATGGATATGGTTTCGCCAGAAATGGGGCCAGAAGCCGTTGTTCGCACCTTGCTGCGGTCAATGGAGCATCCTCATAGTCCAGCAAGACCTGCACGACCATCAAAAATTGTAGTTCGAGACCGGGAAATTCAGTTCTTTTTACGAGGTGTTCTTCAGGGTTTAGATATTACAGTTGAGTATGTCCCTAGTTTGCCCTTGATTGATGAGTTATTTCGAGGATTCGAGGAAGTGGCTCTCAATCAACAGCCTAAACTCCCCCCCAAGTATGCCAACCTACTACAGGACAAAGCTTATGACCTTTGGCGTGATGCCCCTTGGGAATTGCTAGCTGACCACAATATTCTCTCCATTGAGCTAAATCAATGGGATGTGGGCACTCTATATGCTTCTGTGATGGGTATGCTGGGCATGGAGTATGGAGTCCTGCTATATCGTTCTTTGGATTCCCTCAAGCGCTTCCGGGCATCAGTTTTGGCAGAAGAGTCCTTAGAAGAAATGGAACAAGCATTTTTAGGTCAAGATTGTTTGTTTGTTACCTTCGGACGAACTGATGATGAATTTGAAGTAATTACAGAGGATGATGACATTGATTTAGCTGACTTGTCAATTTCAGAAGTTGTTCCTGGTTTTGGGGTAGTGCATCCTTTTGAGGGAATGCGCTCATTTTTGTATGAGGAAGAAGCACTAGCCGTTTACTTTGCCCTAGAAGCTATCCACAAGTTTTTCCGAGCTTCCTATCAGCAGTTAGATGAAGGTTCCTTCCCCGCAATTACTAAACGCTATAAAATTCCGTTGCCTTTAGAAACAGAGTCGGAATCAAAGGTTGCAGTTAAAATTGCGACAATGCCGGATTTAGCAGCTCAGTTGTGGGATATGGCTGAGGAATTTGAGGAAGACGACGAAGTTGACGAAGAGGAAATGGCAGTACCCCTAAGGGATGATTTAGTGCCTAAAGATGCCTTCCTTAGCCTGGGAATGATGCCTTGGGATAGTTTGGAAAAGTTGCGCTCTAATATCCCTTGCTATCAGTCTAAAAAGATCAAGACAACAGGGGAAGGAATGCCTGTGATTTTAATTCAAACTACCCGTCCCAAAGCCAAAGTAATAATTGAGCAGATCAAATCTGCTGGGGGTCTCAAAGGCATTTGCTTTAATCCAGGGGAAGACCCCTTTGAGGGAGAAAGTTATGATCTGGGTATTCTCCAGACTGAGAATAGTGATATGTACTTGTTCGGAGAGTTTCCGGAAGCAGACCCCACTCATGTAGCGGCCCGCAAGAAGTGGGATCAGCGGTGCAAACAAATTAAGGGACATTGCGGTTTAATCATTGCTATGGGTTTGACTGGAGCATCTCGGGGTAATCCCAAGCATCGGGATATGATGGCCTTATTTGAAACGCGAGCACTCTCATCTAAGGAATTGGGATTAGGGATGCTTCAGCTAATGCCTCAGTTTGAGTTTGAGTAGGATCTTATACTTCTTAGAAAAGTACCTTTTTCAAGAGTAAGTAATAAGTAATAAGTAATAAGTAATAAGTAGAATATGAATCTGCTTTCCTTTCTTGTACGCTACTCCTGGAGAACGGTAGCGGTAGCAATTGCTACTGGCTTTGTGAGTGGTGGTAGTAGTGCTGGGCTAATTGCTGTGATTAGTCGTGTTTTTAGCGACAGCAATTCTTCTTCCCCTACATTAATTGCCTGGGGTTTTGTGGGATTGACGGTGGTAGCACTAGTGACCAGTATTATTACCCGAGTAGTACTGATTCGCCTCTCTCAAGACGCAATTTTCCACCTACAGATGCGTCTCAGTCGTCAAATTCTGTCATCGGAGTTGAGTCATCTAGAAAAGTTGGGCTCCCCTCGCTTGTTGGCAACCCTAACAGAAGATGTACAAACAATTGCTAATGCGGTATTTGTTGTACCCTTTCTCTGTATTAATGTAGCAATTGTGATGGGGTGTCTGTTTTACATCAGTTGGCTCTCCTGGAAAGTATTACTGATGGTTTTGGGCTTATCAGCGATCGCCCTCAGTAGTTGCAGGTTTCTGTTGAAAAAAGCCAGTCAGTTACTTGCCCTTGGTAGAGAAGAGCAAGACTTACTCTTCAAGCACTTCCGTACCATAACCGAAGGAGTCAAGGAACTCAAGCTACATTATCACCGGCGTCAAGATTTCCTCACCGAAGAGCTACAGTCAACCGCTGCCAAATTCCGTAGTCATAACGTTTATGGTTTAACCCTATTTGCTACTACCGATAGTTGGGGTAAGTTCATCTTTTTTTTTGCAGTCGGTTTCGTGATGTTTGTTCTTCCCCATTGGGTTGTCATCGACGCTCTAACCCTCTCTGGTTATGTCTTGACTTTTACCTACCTAATTGGGCCAATGGAAAATATCGTCAACAAACTTCCTATCCTGAGTCGAGCTAATATCGCTTTAAATAAGATTGAGACTCTTGGCTTATCCCTAGCGAATCGAGCTGAAGTAGCAACAGTTCCCCCTCAGATTTTGTCTTCCTGGCACTTCTTAGAACTTAAGGGAGTAACTCATACTTACTACAGTGAGCAAGAAGATATTAATTTTACCCTTGGTCCGATTGAGCTGAAGCTTCAACCAGGAGAAGTAGTATTTATCATTGGTGGTAATGGCAGCGGTAAATCTACCCTGGCTAAGCTAATTACCGGACTTTACATTCCAGAATCTGGAGAAATTTGGTTAGATAAGCAACCCATTAATCAAGAGAATCGAGAGTGGTATCGTCAACATTTTTCCGTAGTTTTCTCTGACTTCTATTTGTTTGAGCGACTTCTGGGATTGCAGCAAATTGATTTAGATACTCAAGCTCAAGAGTATCTTCAGCAACTTCAGCTTGAGCACAAAGTTAAGGTAGAACAGGGAAAACTTTCCACTACTGCTCTGTCTCAGGGACAGCGTAAACGACTAACTTTACTTACAGCTTACCTGGAAGACCGACCAATTTATCTGTTTGATGAGTGGGCAGCGGATCAAGACCCCATATTTAAAGACATCTTTTATACTGAATTTTTACCCAAACTCAGAGAACAAGGGAAAATGGTAATGGTAATTAGTCATGATGACCATTACTTTCATTGTGCAGACCGGATTATTAAGTTGGACTATGGTCAAGTTGAGTATGACAGCCAACAGGAAATTAAGAATTAAGAATTGACGCCTAATGTGAAATAGACAAAAGACAAAGGAGGCTTGAAGATGGAAATTTCACTCACCATCATCTACATAATTCTGCTGAAGTCTGCGGGTAGCAAAAGTTTTCGATATAATGCTAAGTAGACATTTTTCTCTCATGCCAGTTTATGAACTACCGAGACATCATTACAATTGAGCCTGAAAAACGTGGTGGTAAGCCTTGCGTCCGTGGCTTGCGTATTACAGTCTATGAAGTGCTTGATTACCTAGCTTCTGAGATGACTGAAGCAGAAATTCTCGACGATTTTCCCGATCTGACACGAGAAGATTTAAAAGCCTGCATTGCTTATGCTGCTGACCGCGAGCGTCGGTTTATGACAGCCCCATTGTCCGCATGAAATTACTTTTTGATGAAAATCTATCGCCTAAATTACCAAACCGTTTGAGCGATCTTTTCCCCAACTCGCTTCATGTTCGAGATGTGGGAATGAAAGCGACAATCGACCCAATCGTTTGGGATTATGCAAAAAACAATGATTTAATGATCGTCTCCAAAGATGCTGACATGCACGATTTGAGTTTAGTATTTGGAAATCCACCGAAAGTTATTTGGCTTCGCCTTGGAAACTGTTCGACATTACAAGTTGAAAATTTGCTGCGTCGGGAGTTTAGCGCAATCAAATTATTTTACGAAGATGAGACTTTATCCCTGCTTGCTTTATCATGATGCGCTGATGGCTTTGGAGCTCTTAAACGGCTAGCAGCTTGAGGACTATAGGAAACTGTGCACATTAATCCTTTTCTAACAGCAACTCTGAGCGAATTCTCAAGACTCTGCGCTATATCCATACCAACCCCAAAGCAGCAGGGTTACGTCTGGGGTTTACCTATGCCTTTAGCAATTATGGTAGCTACGCGCAGTTGAGTGATGATGGTTTGACGGAATAGTATCCCGCTTTTCTGGAATTGGCCACAACCTTAGAGGGGTGTGCCAAACGGTATCCGGAGTTTTGTAAGCGGTACACCTCGAAAAAGAAAAACACAACTCCAGGCCGTAATTGGGAATTGGGAATTAATAATGGGTGAGTGTAAATATCTCCCTTGTCTCCCTACTCCCTGTTGCCAGATGAGCTGTTGCCTTGTTTATCGAGAGCAATTAGCCATTAGCCATTAGCCATTAGCCATTAGCCAGAGTGTTTCTTAAAAGCAATTACCGCTACTGCTCATAAAATAGCACGTATGTTCTATCGCATGTGGACAACAAAGTCTGAATATACTGACCCAGGCATCGATTACTATGAGAAAAAATACCACGCCTCAATCCTCAAAAATCTCCAGCACAAAGCTCATGCTATGGGTCTTGAACTTGTGCCCCTCAACCCAGATATGCCCCAGACACCATCTTCTCCAACCCTTGCTACATAAGCTTTCTGCCCGAGTTTTTCTTAAGAGCAATTAGCCATTAGCCATTAGCCATTAGCCAGAGTGTTTCTTAAGAGCTTAACGCCTACCATTTGTCACCTTCTCAATTAAAGCTACAACAGCAGAACGGGTGAGTTTTTCTTGACCATTATCTAAAACATCAAGAGTGGCGTGAGCCAAAGTAAGCGGAATTTGGCAAAAGCCTAAAGCAGGTCCATTGGGTAGAGCCTTGGTATAGA
>JAAHHL010000890.1 GCA_010672185.1 Caldora sp. SIO3E6
CGTAACGCACCACATTACGGGTAAAATCATCTGTAGGGTTGTTTGCGTAGCACCATAGCATTCAGGTCAAAGTTTCTGCCATATTACCAACATTATTGTATCCGAATGCTTCACCCTCGGCATGTTAAGTACTTTGGGATGAGATATTGGAACAAGGGGTTAGCATCCGGGCGTAGCATTTGGATAGAATACGTGTAGTTGAAAGTCCTTAAATTATCGCCCAAATGCTACGCCCCTACAGTCTCATCATCAACCATCAACGAATTTTTTGACAATTCTCACCCACACTCAACACCCAGTAATTTACCTATCGTAGTGGACTGACCCACCTAAAATGGTGCAATAGATTTTGGTTTCTAGTTCTTTCTTACTTGTTACTTTTTACTTGTTACTTTTTACTTCCCTACCAGTTTCTAATGCACTATTTTAGCTGGGTCACGGCAGTAGGGTGTGTTAGCGTAGCGTAACGCACCACATTACGGGTAAAATCATCTGTAGGGTTGTTTGCGTAGCACCATAGCATTCAGGTCAAAGTTTCTGCCATATTACCAACATTATTGTATCCGAATGCTTCACCCTCGGCATGTTAGGTACTTTGGGATGAGATATGGGAACAAGGGGTTAGCATCCGGGCGTAGCATTTGGATAGAATACGTGTAGTTGAGAGTCCTTAAATTATCGCCCAAATGCTACGCCCCTACAATTTGTCCATCAGCCATGAACGAATTGTTTGACAATTCCCTCACTCAGCAACTAGAGAAACTAAAATGACAATAGCACCTACTATTTCAGAACATATAGAAATTACCCCTGGAACTTGTGGAGGCAAACCTAGCATTACTGGACATCGCATCACTGTTCAGAATATCGTCATCTGGCACGAAAGACTAGGAATGTCTCCAGAGGAGATTATTTATCACCACCCTAGCATTACTCTTGCTGATGTTTATGCAGCCTTGACATATTATCACGATCATCTCCAAGAAATCAGACAACAAATTAGAGAGGGAGAGGCTTTAGCAAAGGAAATGCAGGGAGATAATCCTTCTATAGTTGACAAAATAATTAAGGGTAATTTTGTTAAAAGTAATTAGGGTTAGCATTTTGAAAACCCCGACTTCTTGAAGAAGTCGGGGTTCTGGGCAAGCTATCCCATGATGATTTTATCCTTTGATAATAGCTAATTCTGTATTCCGAGGTAATAATTAACTCAATGCTTCACCCTCAATATGTTAAGTACTTTGAGATGAGATATTGGAACAAGGGGTTAGCATCAGAGCATAGCATTTGGATAGAATAAATTTCCTTGAAAGCTCAATAATTATTGCCCTCAACTCCAGAAGTCTGACTTCTTAAAGAAGTCGGACTTCTAATCGACTGCCCCTAAGGCTTTAAGTGAGGTTTTCTCTGCTTCGGTTAAACCTCTGATTCCCGCTATATTCATACCTTGATAAGGAAGATTGGTTAAAGTCTTTACGCATTGCCAAGTTTCCACATCCCAAAGTTTTATCGTGTCATGTCCAATACCGCTTGCCAGAAGCTTTTCGTTAGGACTAAAAGCACAGATTCTTCCTTCAAGAGAGCGTAGGCATTCACCGGTTTCGATGTTCCAAATCTTCACTACTTCATCAAAACTGCCGCTAACAAGATTTTTTCCATCTGCGCTAAAATCAATTGACAATACCAAACTATTTAATCCTGTCAAAGTCTTAAGACAACGGTAATTTTCAACATCCCAAATTTTTATCTCTTGACCTGAACCAGCGCTAGCCAGTAATTTTCCTGATCTATCAAAGCTAACTGATCTTATGCGGCCTTTATGACCTGACAAAATTTTACATTGGTTATTATCTAATTGCCAAATTATAATTGTGTCATCCTCACCACCACTGACAATACTTCTGCCATTGGGACTAAAATCGATAGCATGTATCTGATTAGGATGTCCGTGAAAAGTTCTTAAAATTTCACCAGTTTTGATATCCCACAGAATAATTATCTTGTCGTCACCTCCACTAGCAAGAATTTTGCCATTGGGATGTATCGCGACTGCATGTAACCAACCATCATGACCTCTTAGAGTCTTTAAGCACCTACCAGTAGCTACATCCCATAGCTTCACTGAGCAATCATCACTGGTTGTAGCAAGTAATCCACTTGATGGACAAAAAGCGACTGAATGAATCCAAGCGGTGTGACCCTTGAGAGTTCTCAAGCGTTTGCCAGTGGAGATATCCCAAAGAGTGACAACACTATCCTCTCCTCCACTTGCCAGAAGCTTGCTATCAGGACTAAAGGTAATCGAACGTATCCAGGAAGCATATCCTTTAAGAGTGCTTAAACATTCACAAGTTCCCAGATTCCAAATTTTAATTTCCTTGCGAGAGCTCCCACTAGCAAAAGTTTTACTATTTGGATTTATAGCTAGGGCTTTAACCCATCCTTGATGCCCACTAATAGTTTTAAGACATTCACCAGTATTAATATCCCATAGCTTAATCTTTGTATCATGACTACCGCTAATTAAATTTCGACCATTTTGAGAGAAAACTACTGAGCTAACCTTTTGTTGATGACCTGTTAAAACTTTAAGGCATTCTCCAGTTTTAAGAGACCATAGCTTAATCTTACAATCATCACTACCAGTTGCTACAATTTGACCGCAGTTACTAACTGATACTGTATTTATCCCAGCATCATGTCCATCTATTCTCCTGAGACACTTGCCGATATGAACATCCCATAATCTTAGAGTTTTATCATTGCCACCACTAACAAGTAAATTACCCTTTTCATTAAAAGCAATGGTATTGATACAACTGGTATGCCCCTGGAGATGCTGCAAACAATTACCAGTCTCTAGATCACATATTTTAACAATTTGATTATTTCCTCCATAGGCAAACAATCCTCCAAATTTAGCTATCGAGACGGAGATTACTGGTTCTTCCTCTTGAATCGTTCTAAGACATTCTCCATTCTGAATATCCCAGAGCTTTATCGCTCCATCATCACCTGCAGTAATCAGCAACTTTTCATCGAAGCTAAATGCTAGGGAATGTAGCCAACTTTTATGGGCTTTGCAAGCAAAAATTTCATGTTGGTCAGAAATTTCCCATAAGTGAAACCTGCCAAAACTATGACCTATGGCTAAGAAATCTCCACTAGGTGAAAATGACAATGATGTGACAGTACCAAATACCTTGGCTAATACAGCATCTTTTAAATTAGCATTAGCCAAATTAACATGATGTAGTTTAGCCTCAGTCAAATCTGCGCCTAATAATACAGTTGTATTTAAGTCTGTTCCTTGAAGTAAAGTATCGTCAATTTTGGTTAACATGGTTATGGCATTGCCCCCAACATAACCCACCTCATCTCCAGTTTTGCCCCTTGTTGCCTCCAAAATTGCGAGGAGTGCTGATTTTGACCTCTCCCCCTGCCCCTCTCCTGCAAGGAGAGGGGAGTAAGATTCCCCCGTTCCCTTATCTAACTCTCTCGTTCCCTTGTCTAACTCCCCCCTTCCCTCGCAGGGAAGGGGGGTTGGGGGGGTTAGGTTCATCGGTCGGCACGCAAAAAAACGCAAGAAAGAAAAGTAATTCTGGACGTTGTCATGTCCGCTTCTGGCCGGAAGCCGCCAGTCGCCTGATTTGAGGTAATGATTCCGCTACTGACCCAAAGCCGACCTTTAAGC
>JAAHHL010000891.1 GCA_010672185.1 Caldora sp. SIO3E6
AATGCTCCTGTCGCTGGCTCTTTTTACTGTTAATCAGGTAGGGTAACGCCACCCGCTCTCTCTGAGAAAGTAGAACGTCTCGAAAGCATCAATTGGCAATGGTTGTGGCTTAAGTTGACACCAATGGTATGCAATACGCCCCTACTTTACGCGACATAGGGTAGAAAACAGATAAATCAAAAACCCTATCCAGCGACACTAGTGCAGCGCGGCGGAAATAAGTAACCAGCTTGAGATCGATAGAATCCTTACTCTATAAGCATTCTTCATTCTTCATTCCGCACAACGGCACTAGTACTCACTTTTGGTGATTCTTCAGGTTTTGGCTCGGTTTCCTCCAAAGGTAACCCAAGGATTTCTTGGTACATCTTCACATAATCACCTGCTGATTTATGCCAGCTGTTTTGTTCCTTCATACCTCGTCGTTGTAACTCCTGCCATTGCTCTTTAAAGCGAAATCCTTCTGAGGCACGCACCATACAGGTGAAGAAGTCTAACGGTTCATAACGATCAAAACAATAGCCAGTTCCGGCTTTGTTGACAGGATCATGGTAAGAGACAGTATCCACTAAACCACCAGTACGCCGCACAATGGGGACACAGCCGTAACGCATAGCCAGCATTTGGCTAAGACCACAAGGTTCAAACCGGGAAGGCATAAGGAAGGTATCGACACCAGCATAAATGCGTCTTGCCAGAGCATCACTATAAAGCAGTTGGCTCGACATGCGACCGGGATAGCGGGATGCCATCTGCCACAATTGGGTTTCATAGTGACGTTCCCCTGTACCCAAGACTAACAGTTGACTATCTGTATAAGCGAAGAAGCGATCGAATACTTGTATGAGTAAATCAATGCCTTTTTGTTCTACGAGCCGTGTCACCATACCCATAAGAAAGGTATTAGAGTTAACTTCTAGTCCAGTTTCCTCTTGTAGGGCAATTTTGTTGGCGTGGCGTAACTCGATAGTATCGGCAGTAAAATTTTGAGGAATATATTTGTCAGTTTCTGGATTATAACTTTCGGTATCAATACCGTTGACGATACCTACTGTTTTCTCACTGATAAAAGACAGTAACCCTTCCAAGGTTTCACCATATTCAGCCGTTTTGATTTGCTGGGCATAAGTCGGGGAAACAACACTTACTCGATCAGCAAACTGCACTGCTGCTGCCATTGTATTATGACCTTGCATATACCAAGGACACCAAGTCATTTGCTCTAACTTCCAAGCCCAAGGTCCTTGATAAGCAAGATTATGGATAGTGAAAACAGTGCTAATATCTGGAGACTGGTGCATCCAGACAGGAATCATGCCGGTGTGCCAGTCATGGCAATGGATAATTTCGGGCTTCCAGTAGTTCCAAGCAAATTCTGCTGCACCATTGGCAAATAGGGTAAAGCGCCAATCTTCGTTCTCGCCACCATAAATATTACGACCAGAGAAAGCAACATGACCAAATAAATATAAGGGTACATCTGTTCCCGGTAAAACTGTCTCATAGACAGAAAAGTTCTCGAACATTGCCGAACCTGACCAAACAGGTTCCTCAGGAACCTTAATTTTATCCGGCAAAAAGCCGTAGTAGGGTATAAAGATGCGGACATCATGCCCCATCGCTCTGAGGACTTTCGGTAATGCCCCAACTACGTCCCCCATTCCACCTACCTTGGCAATGGGGCCTACTTCTGCTGCGACAAATAAAATTTGCATAGTTTGAACTTATAGTTTAGCTTCTAAGTAGACAACAGGCAACAGAGAGCTTCGGAAGAGGACAAGATAATGTTTCTTCCATTGAATTGGGGGTGTAAAGCACTCCTCAGGAGCTCTTCAGAAACTAAAAATGACCTCAGGATGGCTGAATCCTTTGATATGAATAGTTTCTGACTTCTTTTTAGGCAAGGAAAACTCTTATTCCTCCTGCCTTCTGCCTCCTGCCTCCTGCCTCCTGCCTTCTAATGCTTATTACTTATCAGAATCCCGCTGTATTTCGGTAAAAATTTTATCCAAAATTTCCTGTGCCCCCTGCTCTCGCAGTTTCCCTGCTAGTTCAATACCCAACTGTTCAGCATTAGTTGCTTCCCCAGTCACCGTATCCTTAACAAATTTCGTCCCATCCACACTAGCAACAATACCAGTGAGGGTGAGGGTTGTGCCTTCTAGCTGAGTGTTAACACCAATCGGCACTTGGCAACCACCTTCTAGTTCCCGTAAAAATGACCGTTCCGCATAACAGCGTTGAGTAGTTGGTTGATGTTCAATCGCTTTGAGCAATTCTAAGACTTCTGTATCATCCCCACGACATTCAATACCCAAAGCACCTTGCCCAACCGCATGGAGAGAGACTTCTGAGGGTAATTTTTGGTGGATGCGATCGCTCATTTCCAGTCGCTCTAACCCAGCCACTGCTAAAATTAGGGCATCGTAGTCACCATCATCTAATTTCTTCAGTCGTGTATTCAGGTTACCCCGAACATCTTTAAAGCTTAAGTGGGGAAAATGGTGACGTAGCTGAGCTAATCTGCGCAGAGAGGAAGTTCCCACAACAGCACCAGCTGGTAGAGTATCAATCTGCTTGTCTTGATGCTTTTGATGTACCACTAGAGCATCAGCAGGGTTCTCCCTTTCCGTGACAACTCCGAGTACCAATCCCTCTGGCAATTTTGTCGGCAAATCCTTCAGGGAATGTACGGCAAAATCAATTTCATTGTTGATCATCCCCAATTCCAGTTCCTTGGTAAATAATCCCTTATCCCCAATCTTGGATAAAGCAACATCCAGGATTTTGTCTCCATGAGTACTCATCGTCTGGACTTCAAACTGCCTGTCGGGGAAAGCTTCTTGCAGCTTTTTCTGTATCCAGTAGGTTTGAACTAGAGCTAACTGACTTTTGCGGGAACCGATGCGAATTATGCGGGGTGGACTGGTAACGGTAGAGGTCATAGGGCGATGTTTGACAAAAAGTAGTGAATCAACTCACTTGATCTAGACTACCGCAATGGGGAAAATTGTTGTTTGTTGTTTGTTGTTTGTTGTTTGTTGTGTTGTCGAGCTTTGCTCACCATGCTCCGCAAAGGGAATTGGCTCAGTTGTTTGTGGGATGGGCATCTCAGACTCCTAAGTATGTACTTTTTTCCCTTTAGATTACTGATGGGTGAGGTATTTGAACTAGTCCTTGCGCCAAAATGGGATGCTCCCCCTTACACGACTCTTCCTTGCCTACTCAATATGCATCATATGCGCCAACTGGTGAAACTTTACAAATTGATGGCTGAATTGGGCAACTGCGATCGCGTAGTGGGTTCATCCTCAAGTCAAGCCATGTAAGATTGGTAAGTTTAGATAAAGGTTTCACATCCTCGATTTGGTTTAAGTCTAGTCTGAGCCACTTCAGATTGGTGAGTACAGATAGAGGTTCTACATCCTTGATTCCATTTGAGCTGAGTCTAAGCCATGTCAGATTAGTGAGTGCTGATAAAGGTTTTATGTCCTTTATTGGATTGTAACCGAGACCAAGCGATGTCAGATTGGTGAGTGTGGATAAAGGTTTTACATCTTCTATAGCAGTCCTATTTGAGAGCGGCAAATTATGGTACAAATGAATTTGGGTATAATTACTTAAGTTTGTCTATGAGTAACTTTCTGCTTGAACAACAGCGCTCGGACGAAGATAAAGAGACTTTGAC
>JAAHHL010000892.1 GCA_010672185.1 Caldora sp. SIO3E6
AGAGGAGCAGAGGAGCGGAGGAGCTGAGGAGCGGAGGAGCTGAGGAGCTGAGGTGCGGAGGAGCTGAGGTGCGGAGGTGCGGAGGTGCAGAGGAGCGGAGGTGCAGAGGAGCAGAGGTGCAGAGGTGCAGAGGTGCGGAGGTGCGGAGGTGCGGAGGAAGAAGAATACAATTTTCCTTAACCCTTGGAGTATTTCCATACATAGGTTTTTTTGAGAACCACTACGCCATATATGGGAGTTGACAAAATGCACGACCTTTTAACTTGTCACCATTGGAAATTCCCTAACCCCTGAACCTGAAACCTTATCTAATTATCTACCACCTAACATTGGGGAGTTTTAACCCAGCCAAAGTTGTGATAATCTAATCAATCAGTCGGTTTTGGTGGGAGCCAGCCATCAGAGTTAACGGGGAAAGTTCGGTGAAAATCCGACGCTGTCCCGCAGCTGTAATGAGACTGTCCCTAGTCTCAAGAGCCAGAATGCCCGCCGACGTGTAACTAGTAGCAAATACTCATCTGCGAGGTATAGATGATCTTGAAAACAGCATTACCAAAGACTTGCTCAAAGTCCCCGATTTCTAATTTTGAGAATCTCTTCAATCATCGGATTAATGCGCGGTTTGGATACCCCTAACTTCTAGATATGGGAAGGAAAACCGCGCCAACATTTAAAACTGCGGAATACGAAGTAATGAGTAATGAGTAATGAGTAATGAGTGATGAGTAGATATAGATTTTTCCCTATCTTCCTCAGCTTCCTCAGCTTCCTCAGCTTCCTCAGCTTCCTCAGCTCCCTCAACTCCCTCAGCTCCCTCAGCTTCCTCAGCTCCCTCAGCTTATCTTTACCACAAAATTAGCCGTGTCACGCCAGTAGGGTGCTGTTAGTGATCGTTGAACGCACCATCCCTTGATTTACATGTGGCGATTAAAGTTTACCAATCAGCAAGTTACTAGTTTGTTCGCTGATGCAACAGAACCAATAACCAATCATCAACAACGTGAAAATCCCACATACTCTTTTTGTTTGCACAACTTGCGCTAGTACCTGGAAAGAAGGAAAGCGAATAGGCATTAGCGGTGGACAAAAACTGCTAGAGCAATTGTCACATCTCCACCAAGACTGGAACTTACAAGCTGAATTTTCTATTCGGCCTGTAGAGTGTATGAGTGCTTGCAGTAGCCCCTGCGCCATATCCTTTGCTGCTATGAGCAAATATACTTACTTGTTTGGTGGATTAGCTACCGCTGAAGAAACCCTACCAACAATCTCTGCTGCTGTACTCGATTGTGCCAGTCTATATTATGCCAAACCCAATGGTTTGTTGCCTTGGTCAGAGCGACCTGAACTGCTCAAAAAAGGTATCGTAGCAAGGATTCCACCCTTACCACAATAACTGTTAATTCTAGCAAAACTTGAGGCTGCAATTGTGTTGAAGATGAAAATGACCAAGCTCCAGAATAGTAACAAAGGATTTAAATTCAGTGTAATGCCCTCTAGAAAGGCACTAGCCAAAGTGATCGCTTTGGTAGCAGGAGTGAGCTTCCTACTGTCAGCTAGTCCAGCGGCGGCACACCATCCCTTTGGTGGTGAAACTCCTTCTAATTTCTTTGAAGGCTTGTTTTCTGGCTTGGGTCACCCAATAATTGGTCCTGATCATTTTGCTTTTGTGGTTGCGGTTGGTTTGTTAGCAGCAATCAAAGAACGGGGTATCTTGATTCCTATTGCTTTTGTTTTGGCAGCTGTGGCAGGAACCGGAATTCACTTAATGAGCCTAGATTTACCTCTCCCTGAAATTGTTATCTCGGCTTCTGTGCTGCTATTTGGTGTGATGCTAGCGCTCAAGAATAGCCCAAGTTCAATGGTGATGGCCGCCCTAGCGGCGATCGCAGGTTTATTTCATGGTTATGCTTACGGTGAAGCAATTGTGGGAGCCGAAATGACACCATTAGTAGGTTATTTGGCAGGCTTCACTCTAATTCAATTAGCGATCGCATCGTTTGCTTTCCAGGTAGGTAAGTACGCAATGAGGCAAGTTACTGAGCAACCCACCTTAGTACTACGATTTGCTGGCTACACTATTTGCGGTGCTGGTGCAGCTTTCCTATCTTCTAGCATCCTTGGTTAGGTTTTAGGTATTAGGTGTTAGGTGGTAGGTGTTAGGTGTTAGGTTTTAGGTTTTAGAGAAAAATTAGAACTAGCCCACTTAAATTGCCTTTTTGCTTAATACCAATTCCCAATTCCCCATTCCCCATTCCCAATTCCCAATTCCCAATTCTCAATTCCCAATTCCCAATTCCCCATTCCCCATTCTCAAAATGCATAAAATACCCGTTACTGTAGTTACTGGCTTTCTTGGTGCTGGCAAAACTACCCTGGTTCGCCACTTACTGCAAAACAATCAGGGACGCCGCATTGCTGTTGTTGTCAATGAGTTTGGCGAAGTAGGAATTGATGGCGAGTTATTACGTTCTTGCCAAGTTTGTGATGAAGAAGACCCCACAGACAACATTGTTGAACTCACTAACGGTTGTCTGTGCTGTACTGTACAAGAAGAATTTTTCCCCACCATGCAACAACTGCTCAAGCGACGAGAGCAGATTGATTGTATGCTAATCGAAACTTCAGGATTAGCTTTACCTAAACCTTTGGTACAAGCCTTCCGCTGGCCAGAAATTCGTAATGGTGCAACAGTTGATGGTGTAATAACTGTAGTAGACTGTGAAGCCCTAGCAGCTGGTACTCTGGTAGGTGATTTAGAGGCTTTGGAAGCTCAACGTCAAGCTGACCCTAATTTGGAGCACGAAACGCCAATTGAGGAACTGTTTGAAGATCAATTGGCTTGTGCGGATTTAGTTTTACTTACCAAGGTGGATTTGGTTGATGAAGCAAGCCTTACTAAGGTAATGGAGTGGTTACAACAGGAGTTACCCTCTGGAGTAAAGATTGTTCCCTGTCATGAGGGACAGATTAAGCCTGACATTTTGCTGGGTTTTAATGCTGCTGTAGAAGATAACTTGGATAGTCGTCCTAGTCATCATGATACAGAAGAAGACCATGACCATGATGACGAGATTACTAGTGTGCAATTTATCTCGGAACAGTCATTTGAACCAAAAGCTCTAGTTAATAAACTACAACAGTTGGTACAACAACAAGAAATTTACCGTATCAAGGGCTTTGTTGATGTTCCTCAAAAACCAATGCGCATGGTGTTGCAAGGGGTAGGTAATCGACTGGAAACTTTCTATGATCGACCTTGGCAAGCCGAGGAATCTCGCCAGACGCGCCTAGTACTCATTGGACGTCAGCTTAACCAAACTCAGATTGAGCAAGCAATGAGAAATTGAGAATTGAAATTGCGATCATAAGCTAATGCACATTTCAATTGTATATTCTAGAAACAAGACAAAAGAGCTGAATTTCTCTCCGCGTCTCCGTGTCTCCGCGTCTCCGCGTCAGAATCAGTTCACAATTTAAAAGCATAACAGCTTACTCTGATTCAGAGCCCCGATTTCTTGAGGAAGTTGGGGCTCTCGCTTGTACTCATTGCCTTGAGTCGTTTGGATATGTAGTTAGTTAACCCACTTATCAGTGCCCCTGCCATAAGAATACCAATGGCTGGAGTGAATACAGGCTCCCAAAGGCTATACCAGAGGTCAAAACCTAGGGGTACACCAACTGAA
>JAAHHL010000893.1 GCA_010672185.1 Caldora sp. SIO3E6
TGGTTGTTTGGGATTTGTTCTCTTTCTTGTCTCCCTTGTCTCCCTTGTCTACCTTGTCTCCCTTGTCTCCCTTGTCTCCCTTGTCTCCCTTGTCTCCCTTGTCTCCCTTGTCTCCCTTGTCTCCCTTGTCTCCCTTGTCTCCCTTGTCTTCCCCACACTCCTAGGTAGAATACTCACTAGGATTAGATAGTTGTGAAGAGGGATGTGGAATGACGACTGCTACAATAAAGTCTTTCGAGCAGCCAGTACCGGAAAAAACTACTGGCAGAACCCCCTATATTCCCCGCCATCACCGCCGTGTGCTTTGTTTGTTTCCCAAGTACAGCCGTTCCTTTGGCACTCTTCACCATGCCTATCCTCTTATGGGTAAAGTGCAGGCTTTTATGCCACCTCAGGGTATTTTACTCGTAGCTTCTTACTTACCTCAAGAGTGGGAGGTGCGTTTTCTGGATGAGAATGTGCGCTTGGCTACAAAGGCTGATTATCAGTGGGCAGATGTGGTAATTGTCAGTGGTATGCATATTCAGCGTCCCCAAATTAATCGGATTAATCAACTGGCTCATCAAGCAGGGAAAATCACCGTTGTGGGTGGCCCTTCCGTATCTGGTTGCCCTGAATACTACCCTGAGTTTGATATTTTACATTTAGGGGAATTGGGAGATGCTACTGATCAGATGATCGAGTATTTAGACCAATATCACGAACGTCCTCCTCAACAAATTCGTCTGGAAACCAAGGAACGTTTGCCCCTGAGTGAGTTTCCCCTTCCTGCCTATCACCTGCTGGATATCAATCAATATTTCCTGGCAAATATTCAGTTTTCTAGTGGTTGTCCCTACCGGTGTGAATTTTGTGATATTCCTGAACTCTATGGTCGTAATCCTCGTCTTAAGACTCCTCAACAGATACTAGCGGAACTGGATGCAATTCGGGCAGCGGGAAATCCTGGTTCGGTGTATTTTGTAGATGATAACTTTGTCGGTAATCGCCGTGCGGTGAGTGAACTGCTCCCTCATCTAATTGATTGGCAAAAGCGCAATGGCTATCCCCTGCAATTTGCCTGTGAGGCTACCTTGAATCTGGCTCAGAGTCCCCAATTGTTGGAAATGATGCGGGAAGCCTATTTTTGTACAGTTTTTTGTGGCATAGAAACACCGGAACCGGCAGCACTCAAGGCGATTTCCAAACAACAGAATCTCAGTATGCCGATTCTGGAAGCGATTAAGACCTTAAATAGTTATGGTATGGAGGTAGTATCGGGCATCATTATTGGACTAGATACCGATACACCGGATACCGCAGACCGAATTTTGGAGTTTATTCGCCTGTCTCAGATTCCCATGCTCACGATTAATTTACTCCATGCTTTACCTCGAACTCCCTTATGGCGTAGGCTGGAAGAAGAAGGAAGGCTGTCATGGGAGAGCGATCGCGAATCGAATGTCGAGTTCTTGTTGCCCTATGAACAGGTCATCGCTATGTGGCGTCGTTGCATTACTGAAGCCTACGAACCAGAGTTTTTGTATCAGCGGTTTGCCTACAACGTGGAGCATACTTTTCCCAATCGGATTAAAGTCCCCAATAGTCCTGCTCGTACTTCTTCAGCCAATATTCGCAAAGGTTTGACTTATTTGGCAAATATTTTGCTCAGAGTCGGTTTGTTTAGTAACTACCGTCAGACTTTCTGGAAAATGGCTCTACCAGCACTGAAATCTGGAAATATTGAGCGCATTATCCACATTGGTTTAGTCGGTCATCATTTAATTAAGTTTGCCGCTGAATGTGGTAGCGGAGATGAATCTGCGTCGTTCTATTCCCAGAAGTTGCGAGTTGGTTAGGTATTATTCATTAATGGATAATGGATAATGGATAATGGATAATGAATAATGAATAATGAATAATGAGTAGATATAGATTGATAGGCATTATAACCGATATGATAAGTTCTACTTGTATCTTACTTATTACTTATTACTTATTACTTATTACTTCAAAACCCGTTTATAACCCACTATTTTAGATGTGTCGCGCCAGTAGGTTGGGTGCAGCAAAGCGGAACCCAATGCCAACCAAGACAAGAAACAGATGTTGTTGGTAAAATTTTTCGATGGGGAGAACCACAAAGACACAAAGTTCACAAAGAGAAAATAGTATAAAATTGAATTATTTCACTGCTAATCAAATTGTCAGCTATGATTCAGAAAATCTGCCAAAAAGTTCCCCGTGGGAGCAAAATTGACCCTAGTCGTCCTTCTCTTTCTCCAGAAGAGATAGCTCTAATTGAAGCACAAGAGGAAGAGTTTGGTAAGCTTTGTCGGGAGATTTTTGACCGAGTTTATCCAGAATTAGTTGAAGAGCATTATGATTGGTTTATTTTAATTGAGCCACACAGTGGAGACTACTTCATTGCCCCTAGCCATGAAGCTGCTCTCCAAAAAGCTCGCCAAAAGCACCTAAGGGCAGATATTCTGGCAATGCGTCTTAATGAAACAGGAACTTGCGGCAGAATATGACAACTTCAGAAGCAGCGGAGGTATTAGATATTAGTCGGCAGCATCTTTGTGATCTTCTTGATAATGGTAAAATTCCTATTCCTTGTGAACGGCTGGGAAATGGACACCGAAAGTTACGTGTTGAGGATGTTATCGAATATAGAGAAGCATTAGATAGAAAGCGGGCAACTACTCTTGAACAACTTGCACAAGAGGCACAAGAATTAGATTTAGGGTACTAGTTTGTGTCAAATAAGAAGATAACAGCAGTTCTTGATGCATATGTATTACATCCTGCACCTGTTCGAGATTTATAGCGAAATTTTGATAGATATCAATGTTATTCTATATGTTATTACCGAAGACCCTCAATGGTTTGACTGGTCATCGCAAATACTAAGGGACTATGCCAAACAGGGGGATTTGGTTATTAATTACATGATTTATTAAAGCAATTTGGTGACTTATGAAACAATTCACTAGAATTACTATGAACCCTGAAGTAATGGGCGGAAAACCTTGCATTCGAGGTATGCGAGTTACTGTTGGTACTATTGTTGGCTTAATGGCATCTGGTCATTCTCCACAAAAAATCTTACAGGCATATCCTTATTTGGAAGAACCAGATATTTATGGATTTCGGGAAAAATTCGTCCCCTGCGGGCTGTAGGAGTAGATTTAGCTATTGTCATAGTTAGTTCTCACCTTATTCTAATTAACGGTTAGAAGCAATTATAGACGCAATGAAAGGCATAGAAGATAGTAAAGTAAGCTTTAGGGTTAGCGATCGCAAGATATCATCTCAGTAAGTAGGTTGGGTGTAGCAACGCGGAACCCAACGCTAACCCGGACAAGAAGCAGATGTTGTTGGTAAAATTGTTCGATGGGGAGAACCACAAAGACACAAAGTTCACAAAGAGAAAATAAGCCATGAAGCTGCTCTCCAAAAAGTTCGCCAAAAGCACCTAAGGGAAGATATTATGGCAATGCGTCTTAATGAAACAGGAACTTGTGGCAGAATATGACAACTTCAGAAGCAGCGGAGGTATTAGATATTAGTTGGCAGCATCTTTGTGAGCTTATTGATAATGGCAAAATTCCTATTCCTTGTGAACGGCTGGGAAATGGACACCGAAAGTTACGTGTTGAGGATGTTATCGAATATAGAGAAGCATTAGATAGAAAGCGGGCA
>JAAHHL010000894.1 GCA_010672185.1 Caldora sp. SIO3E6
TCTTCCTCTCCCAATCTCCGCGTCCCCGCGTAGCTGCGTCACCGCGTCTCTTCCTCTCCCAATCTCCGCGTCCCCGCGTAGCTGCGTCACCGCGTCTCTTCCTCTCCCAATCTCCGCGTCCCCGCGTAGCTGCGTCCCCGCGTCTCTTCCCCTCTCTGCTTCCTCTAATAACAACCGTACCAATGCCGTCGATTTACCAGAACCAGGACGACCTACTAACAATACATGATCTGGAGCATATTTGCGTAATCCTTCCACAACAGCCAGCCGCTCGATTTTTTCCTTCCTTTCCTCTTGCTCTTTCTCTTCTTCCCTCTTTGCCTGTTGTTGCTCAACCGTCTGCACCATCAAATCCAGCAGTGGGGGACATTGCTTGTGCTCATTCCGTTGTTTCCCTACTACATCCGTGAGGGTGTAAATTTTCCACCATTGGGCGTATTTATCGCAAATTGAACCAAGATAGGGATGTAACTGGTTATTGTACACCTGTGTCTATTGTCGATAATTCCGAGTTTATGGGGTAAATGCCTCAAGGGTGAAGCATTGGCGAAGTGAGATTTTTATCAAAGGGGTTATATGCCAGCGCTAATGCTGTCACCCCTACAGTGGGAAATGGGATCAATGAAAACTGGTGCTGTAGGCGATGATCGCTATTCTATCCTACAGGTCTCTCGCGCTGCTCAGAACCCCGACTTCTTTAATAAGTCGGGGTTCTTGAAATCTTGCCTATTGTCGATAATTTGGGGTTGATGGGGGAGACTCGGAGGGCGGGTTTTGAACTGAGAGGTTATCGTCTATAGGGGGAATAATTGGGTCTTCCGTAGTTGGTGTGCTAAATTATTAGTTTGAATTGGCAAAGTATTAACAGCTATAGCTTTAGCCATTTATTACCAAATTTCAAGGAGTTTTGAGTTACTTAGGTGCTACAGCCTTTGTGTGGCAAGCTTTATGAGCTATTAAATCTGATAGTTTAGCACAACGTACGGAAGACCCAAAATTATAAGATGCACAAGCATCCGTTTCGATTGCTCCAAGTTTCAATTAGCAATTAGCAATTATCAATTATCCATTATCAATTAGCAATTATCAATTATCCATTATCAATTAGCAATTAGCAATTAGCAATTATCAATTATCCATTATCCATTATCCATTATCCATTATCCATTGATAATAAATCTCCGGGATTAATCGCTCTAGGATGAATCACCACCGGCTCCCCAACTTCTAATCCCCCTAAGACTTGACGCAGATCATGGAACTTTCTTCCTAATCTTACTTGCTTAACCACTGCGTGACCTGAATCTACCACCATAACCATACCTTCCCCTCCAGAGAGGTGAGTAACTGAGCCCTCAGGAATAGTTATACTAGTTTGCACTAGCTTGAATTGAGCATAACCTTGTACCCCAGGAGGTAAATCAAGGTCTTCTAGGTCAATCCAGACTGCATAGGTATATTGTTGATTAATGCCTCTTTTATAGCGACGGTTGGCTGTGGTTTCTACCGTGGGATTAATTTTAATCACTTTTCCTGAAAATGTTTGCCCAGGATAAGCACTGAGGTAGACTGTTGCGCGATCGCCAACTTGTAGAGCATTGAGTCGAGCTTGATCGACGTAGGCTTTAAAAGTCACTTGCTCACTAATGGTGAGTAGAGGATATCTATTACCAGGATAAACTAATTCTCCCCGAGCAGCATTCACCTGACTCACTAAACCATCCGTGGGAGCAGCAATAACTGTTCTTTGTAAGTCTTGCAGTGCCATCTCTAGTTTAAGTTGACGATTGGTTAGTTCTAAACGTCCCTTGTCAATTTTTTGAGTGATGGTGGTTTGAGTGAGAGACAACTTTTCTTGAGTTGGGCGTATTTTTTTGATTAACTGCTTTGTTTCTTGTAAAATCCTGCGGATGATTGTTACTTGCGCCTCAGATTTTTTGAGACTATCCGGGGTTAGTTCCGGCATAATCCCTTTAATCTGTTGGATTTTCATTTCAGCTTGCTGTAGCTGAGTCTCCGCTATAGCTACACTTTTATCTAATCTCTGTAATCTACCCTTAGCAAAAGTTTTCAGCAATTCCAGTTGAGATTGGGCAAGTTCTAAATTATTGCGAGCCAGGTTTACCTTCGCTTCATATTCCGATGGCTCGATTTTAACCAAGGGTTGACCTTTGGTGATCTTTTCTCCTTCTGCTACATAAACTTCTGCGACAATTCCTTTGATTTGAGGATTGATTTCTATTTCTTCCAAAGGAACAGCTTCCCCAGGTGCAGCCAGACTATCTTCTAAGGGGGTGATTTGTGCCAGTGCTGTTTCTACGCCAATAGGTTGACCTTTAGCCCGCTGTCGGGCAGGATAACCGTAACTAGATGAATAAACCCTAGAGTTGGGATCTTTGAAGCTAGGCAACAATATATTGCATGTTAGAATAACAATTACTCCCACAAACACGGTGCTCAGAATAATTTTTATCAGCCGAGACATCATTAAGTGTTAGGTATTAGGTTTTGGGTTTGATTCATGAATAATGGATAATTGCCTCTGGTTACAAACAGTGCTTGATTGAGTACAAGTAAATCTCTCAGCACTTTTTTTTCATAAAAGTAAAAGTTTTAAACCAGATTGATTAATTATCAATTATCCATTATCAATTATCAATTATCCATTATCCATTGATAATGTATGAATTTTTTTTACTGAGAAAAAACTTTTTTTTGACTAGATGCAGATAAAACCAGACCAATACCCTGAAAAAATCAAGGCTTGAAGTTACTAAACGACCATAGCCAAATTTACTAACTCCTGAAAAGCGAGGATACCAAGGAGTGGGAACTTCAATGACACGATAGCCCATTGCACTAAGAATCGCCAGTAAATAGCGATGGGTAATTAGTTCCAGAGGCAAATCTACTAAGGCATCCCGACGGATCAATTTGATCCAATTCATATCATGGATAGTCATACCAAAAGCTAGTTGACAGGCTCTATTGGCGAGTTGGGAAGAACTGGTTTTACCATCCCCACGATTTTGTCGCCAACCAGCGATCGCATCTACTCCAGTTGTGGCAGCATTAAGTAGGGTGGGTATATCGACCCGTGGATCGCTTTCTAGATCTCCTTGTCCCCAAAAGAGCCAATCGGTTTGTACCTGGGTTAAAGCAGTTTTCCAAACTTGGGTAACTCCTTGGCGACTCTTGTGGTGAAAAACCTGTAAAAAGGGGTATTTTGGCTGTAAGTTCTCGATAACTTTCGGAGTCTCATCCGTACTACCATCGTTAATTACCAGAACTGGCAACTCGTAACCAAGATTTTGAAAGGTTTCGTCAAGCCAAGATAGTAATTTGGGTAGATTACCTGCTTCATTTAATGCGGGTATAACGATAGTTACTGAACCACTAATAAGGGGTTTTTCAATTGTGGTGATTAGAGTATCTGACGTATCAAGTTGTGGGTTACTAGGTTGGTGGTCAATAACCATAAATATCTATAGTCTATGAGCTTTTGGTAAAATTTTAAGTTTACTCAGCAGAACACCCTTTCACAACAGACAATGTAGTGAATGAGATTGTATAGCATTTCTCATATTTATGAGGCACACTACTAAACTTCAAAGTCCCCCTTTCTAAGACCAAACTTCAAAGTCCCCCTTTCTAAGACCAAACTTCAAAGTCCCCCTTTCTA
>JAAHHL010000895.1 GCA_010672185.1 Caldora sp. SIO3E6
GCCAAAGTCATCTAAAGATGACTCAATCTTCCCAAAAATCTTCAGTCCACTTGAGTGGACTTGAGCTATTAGCCGTGGACTTAAGTCCACGGCGGGTTATGAAATCCAACCAGTCAGCTATGTCTAGAACACCGATTCAGTAATAAAATTTGACAAATTGAGAAACGAAAAATCAATACTTTCAGCTTTCCTCTGCTCCCCTGCTCCCCTGCTCCCCTGCTCCTCCGCTCCTCCGCTCCTCTGCTCCTCTGCACGCTCGATTTTATGATTACTGAATTGACGCTCTAGGCTTAAGTTGACACCAATGAATGCTTGCACCCTCAGTCCCCTCTGTAAACTGAATCAGGGGATGAAAGGGGGATTAAGGAGAATTCACTACAAAGTCACAAAGAACACAAAGAAAATCTATTGATTGCCTACCTTGTCTGCAAAATTTGTGCGGTAGTTAGTTCCAGTTTAGGGAAAGCAACAGAGACAATCCGCTGATTGCCAGTATACTTAGTTGATTGTAGTAGGGGCGAAGCATTTGGCATTGGTATCAACTTAAGGTTAAACCCTTATCCCACCGGTCGTTTAAACGACCGGCTAATAGCTCAAGTCATCTAAAGATGACTAAGCGTAAGGTGAAGCCGAAAGATTTAGTCCATTTTAATGGACTTCAGCTATTAGCCTTGGATTTAAATCCAAGGTGGGTTATGAAATCCAACCAGTTAGCTATCCCTAGCTTAAGTTGACACCAATGATTGAATGCGCCCTTATCGAAGAGATCCCTTATTACCCATTACTATTTTTCCCATCTATTCCTTTGACTTTCGTGCCATTTTTTTGTATTATTTTACATAATGGGATAGGTGTGCGCCTGTAGAGTCTTAGGTAAGGCAAGTTAACAAGGAGAAGAGATAACTTATAATTTTTGGACACAAAGCTCAAGAAATCCCACCCAAAATTTCGTTCACCCCCCCCATAGCAGGGAAAACTGCTGTAAGTGCAAGACGATATTCACAATAATGAAGATAGCTATGCTCGTTTGGTGACGATAATCGAGGCGAGTAGGGGAATATTGTCACTTTTGATTGCTTCTTGTAACGATCGCGGCTTTCGGGATAGCATTATCCGGCGCTATGAGGCAGAGTTGTCACCTACAATTCGTGGTTACCGGGTGCAGCTAAATTATGAAGAACCAAGTTTGCTCTCGGCTTTAAGGCAACTGCAACAGGCAAATCCAGAACTAAAAAAGGGAACCGCTGCTGTGCTGACGGTGACAGGTACAGAAGATTTACTGACAGTGGCTCTAGGAGAAGATACAATTCGGACGGAAGTACAGCGCTTTTTCGGCTATTTGCAATGGACAAGAGAAGCACTGCGGCAGTTTCCCTATCCTATCGTTATCTGGGTAACACCTAAAATTTTAGAGCAGATAAGCTTCGCCGCGCCGGATTTTTGGAGTTGGCGCAGTGGGGTGTTTCGGTTTGTGGCAACGGAAGTGCTACAGGAGAGAGTTACCCCAACTATCCAGACTAATGACTTGTATCTGATAGACTCAGAAGTAATAGAAACTCTCCCTCTAGATGAACTGCTGCTTAGCATGAGTCAAGTTAAGCAAGAACAGGGAGAGCAGTCCCCTGCTTTGGCAATACTCTATGATCGTCTAGGACAAGCATATCGCAGTCGTGTCAAAAACCAACAAGCCGAAGATCTTCAGCAGGAAATCGATTTAGGGAGCGAGTATTTCCAAAAAGCGATCGCTCTACAAATCTTACTGGAAGACAAACCCAATCTTGCCAATACTCTCAATCGATTGGGCAACTTTTATCAAGAGTTGGGGCGCTATGAGCGAGCAATATCCCTGTACAAGCAGTCTTTAGCCATTTCTCGCGAGATTGGTGCTCAACAAACTGAAGCTGCTTCCTTAAGTAATTTGGGCAAAGCTTATCAATTATTAGGTAACAAAGCTAGTAACTTAGAAACTGCTATTGCCGCTTACCAAGATGCCTTGCAAATTTACACCCGTGAAGCTTTCCCCCAAGACTGGGCAAGGATTCAGAATAACTTAGCAAATGCTTATAGTAATCGGATACGGGGAGAAAGGGCTCAGAATTTGGAAAATGCGATCGCTTCTTACCAAAGTGCTTTACAAGTTTACAACCGTGAAGCTTTTCCCGTTGACTGGGCAATGACTCAGAATAACTTGGCAAATGCTTATCTGTATCGTATACGAGGAGATAAGGCTGATAATTTGGAAAATGCGATCGCTTCTTACCAAAATGCTCTAGAAATTCGTACTCGTGAAGCTTTTCCCAAACAGTGGGCAATGACTCAGAATAATTTAGCAATTGCCTATGGTGACCGAATACGGGGAGATAAGGCTGATAATTTGGAAGATGCGATCGCTTCTTATCAAAATGCCCTACAAGTTTACACCCGTGAAGCTTTACCCATTGAGTGGGCAACGACTCAGAATAACTTAGCAGTTGCTTATAGTAATCGGATTCGGGGAGATAAAGCTGATAATTTAGAGCAAGCAATCGCTTACTACCAAAATGCCCTACAAATTCGTACTCGTGAAGCTTTCCCCATTGATTGGGCAACAACTCAGAATAATTTAGCAAATACCTATAGTAAGAGGATTCGAGGAGATAAGGCTGATAATTTAGAGCAAGCGATCGCTTGTTACCAAAATGCTCTACAAATTCGTACCCGTGAAGCTTTTCCCGTTGACTGGGCAACAACTCAGAATAACTTAGCAGTTGCTTATAGTAATCGGATTCGGGGAGATAAAGCTGATAATTTAGAGCAAGCAATCGCTTACTACCAAAATGCCCTACAAATTCGTACTCGTGAAGCTTTCCCCATTGACTGGGCGCAAACTCAGAATAACTTAGGACTTGCCTATAGTGAGCGGATACTCGGAGAAAAGGCTGATAATTTAGAACATGCGATCGCTTGTTACCAAAATGCTCTAGAAATTCGTACCCGTGATGCTTTACCCATTAATTGGGCGACAACTCAGAATAACTTAGCAATTGCTTATCGTAATCGGATACTCGGAGATAAAGCTGATAACTTAGAACAAGCGATCGCTTATTATCAAAATGCTCTACAAATTCGTACCCGTGAAGCTTTCCCTGTTGACTGGGCAAGGACTCAGAATAATTTAGCAATTGCTTATAGTGATCGTATACGGGGAGATAAGGCTGATAATTTAGAGCAAGCGATCGCTTATTACCAAAATGCCCTACAAATTTATACCCATGATACTCTCCCCCAAGACTGGGCAAGGACTCAGAATAATTTAGCCAATGCTTATCGTCATCGGATACTCGGAGATAAGGCTGATAATTTAGAACAAGCGATCGCTTCTTATCAAAATGCCCTAGAAATTTACACCCGTGAAGCTTTCCCTGTTGAGTGGGCACAGACTCAGAATAATTTAGCAGTTGCTTATCGTAATCGGATACTCGGAGATAAGGCTGATAATTTAGAACAAGCGATCGCTTCATACCAAAATGCTCTACAAATTTATACCCGTGAAGCTTTTCCTGCTGATTGGGAAGAAACTCAGAATAACTTGAGACTTATTCAGAGAGATAAGGAAAAGCTGGAGAAGAAGATAACTGATGTTTGACAGTGCGGAAGTCAGGGGAGGAGAACCGTTTGAACTCCGGTCACGTTACTGTGGC
>JAAHHL010000896.1 GCA_010672185.1 Caldora sp. SIO3E6
GTTACTTTTTACTCCCCTACCTGTTTCTAATGCACTATTTTAGCTGGGTCACGGCAGTAGGGTGTGTTAGCGTAGCGTAACGCACCACATTGCAGGTACAACCATTTTAAAAAATCACCTTAATTGAATGAAGCACTATGATGATAGAAGATAGCAAAGAAGAGAGAAAATCTCAGATCTAAAATTTTCAGGGGAGGACTATCCGTGCCGATTATAAGAAGTACCAGCGAAGTTGATGGTGAACAGGTGGATATCTACATTGAGGTGGATCAAGTACCTGAAGTTTCTGATTCGGATAATCCCTATCAGGATACAAGAGAAAGCACTGCCCAAAAGTCGATCAAAGCGATGGGTAATGCTTTTGGCGAGGGTCTTGCTTTGTCCCGTAAATGTGCTGCCCAAGTGGTAGATAGTGTTAACCAAATGCATGACACTGTCAAACCCAACGAATTTGAAGTACAATTAGCAATCAAACTTAGTACTGAGGACGGGGAAGTCTACTGCTGTGCGAGCTTTTGCTCAAATGATGTGCGGTAAACTTCCCGTTACTCTACCAATTAATGCCACGGAAGACCGGGTGGTGGGAGGTTGGCGGATTGATGAGTTGATGAAGAGTAAGCCTGTTCCTCAGCCAGGATTGTTGGAAGAAGCCGATGATGGCTTACTTTATATTGATGAAGTTAACCTATTGGATGACCATATTGTCAATATCATTTTAGATGTGACTTCGACTGGGGTGCTGGTGGTACAGCGGGAAGGGCGAAGTGAGCAAAAGCCTGTTTCCTTTACCCTGGTAGGTACGATGAACCCAGAAGAAGGAGGATTACGACCCCAATTACTCGATCGCTTTGGTTTAATGGTAGATGTCAGGGCTGAAACTAATGAAGCTGAGCGTACCATGATTTTGCAAACTGTTTTAGAGTTTGATGAAGCGGTATTTCAGCTCAAAGCGGGTGAATCCTCAGCTTATATTGAGGAGGCTTTGGAGAAAGATAGTAAGCGTAAGGAATTACTAGAGACAGCAAGACAGAATTTTTATACCGTCAAAATACCCATAAATGTTGCGAGAAACTGCGTGAGGTTGGCAGCAGGTTTTGAGGCGGAAGGGAATCGAGGAGACTATATTATTGCTTTAGCGGCTCGTGCCTATGCTGCACTTCAGGGTAAAAAACAGGTAACTAATCAGCATGTAGCAGCAGTAGCTCGATTGGCACTTCAGCATCGTCGCCCTGAAGTTTTCCAGAGTAACCAGATGTCTTGGAGTGATAAAGATGAGGAGCAGGTGAGGGAAATTTTGAGTGGTGAGTGATAAAGCTTATACTCTTTTTTTCTTTGTGCTCTTTGTGTCTTTGTGGTTAACTTTTATTAAGACAGGATATAAAATAACTTTTCCAGAGGTCTGTCCTTATACTCTGGAGGATTTGTTAGGTGTTGAGTAAGTAACCACAAAGACACAGAGGACACAAAGGCAAGAAAAATGGATCAACTTTCCCAGTCTGTCTTCCCGTCTTCCTTAACCTCTGCCCTAGCTTGTGCTGCTATTAGTCCTAACCTGCGAACTATTCTTATGTTCGATGCTTCTCCTGAAATAGTGCAGTTGGCAGCTAAAACTATGGTTCAGATGTTGGAAGTAGTTACTGGAGATTCTATTGTCTCAGTAACGTTAGGAACCTTTGAAGCGGAGGATGATTTGTGGGGCAGTTTAGGGCTAGGGGGTGAATCAGAGACAGAGCCTTTTAGCTGGAAACCGGGTTTGCTAACTGGGGGACAAAAAGACTCGGCATTGAGGTTAGTAGTAATTCCAGATTTAACGAAGTTGAGTTTAGCCGCAGCTAGGGCTTGTGTGGTATTAATGGGAGCAGATGTAGCCCATTTGGAGCGTCATGGGCAGCAAGATTCTTGGCAACCGAATTGCTGTTGGATAGCAGGCTGTGCTGAGAGGGAAGTTGGTATGGTTTCTCCTCACTTGTTAGACCGTTTTGCCTTAAGATTGAGTGGCAAGGTTACTCTCAATGTAGACCGAACAACAGTAATTCTGGACTGGATTGATCAGGGGGAGTTAGGAAAAGAAACGAAGCCGGAACCTCTAACAAGGGAAATTTGCGATCGCTTGAAGAAAGCTCGACTGATCTCTCCTCAAATTACCCCAGAAGCCATAGCTCGGATACTGGAATATACGAATTCAGAAGTATACAGTCCTCGTCGGGAGATTGCCTTAGCACGATTGGCTCTAGGGTATACCCGGTGGGAAGGTGCTGGGGAGATGACGGTGGGAAAGGTTGATGCGGCGGCTAAAATGATAGGGTTGAAACTTGCTACTCGGCAACAACAGACAGAGGATTTACCAGATGTAAGTCCTGAGCCTGTAATCTCACAACCCAGAGAGCCTCAAACTAGGGAAGAAAAACCAAAACTAACTAAGCCTGAGCCACCTATAGTAAGGGAACCGGTATATCAATCCGATGAACCTGAGCCACAGCCAACTATACAATTCACTGTTCCCACCAATCCTTATCCCGAAGATCAAGCACCAGTTGAGCGGGAAGCCGCTTCCTTACGGTTGCCTAGCCGTCGGTTCCACTTCAAAGCAGCTGCTCGTGGTGCCATTATTGGAGTAGAGAAGGTAGCCAATTTCCAGGATTTAGCCTTAGTGAGGACATTACTAGAAGCCGCCAAATTTCAACGGATTCGCCAAGGCTCAACTACTAATAGTAATCGACTGCGGCTGTCTCCAACAGATTTACATTCCTATCGCCGAGTACCGGTAGCGGAACAAATGCTGATGTTGATTTTAGATCACACTTGTCTACAGGATTGTAATTGGCTCGAAGAGTTATTACCCTATTTGAGTTGGGCTTATGTCGAACGAGCTAGTATTTGTTTGATTCAGGTGGGAGCAGTGGATGCACGCCATGAGTTAAGGGCTCAAAAGCTGATGGCACAAAGTATTCTGGTGCCTCAGATTACTGCGGGGATTGAGGCAGGAAGGGGTAAAGCTACTCCTCTAGCTCATGGCTTAGATTTGGCATTGCAGACCCTACGCCATGCTCTGCAACACGGGCGCAGTACTATACAGCAAGCGGTGCTAGTAATAATTAGTGATGGGCGGGGAAATGTGCCCCTCGAAGCCAGTCGTTTAGGTAAGATTGTGCCGCCGGTGGGAAGCAAAGGGGTTAAAGATGCTTTGCAGGTGGCTCAGCTGATCCGTGGCTTGGATGGAGTGAAGGCAGTATTGCTCAATCCTCAACCGCAACAGTATGGGGATTTGCCCTTAGAATTAGCTGAAGCAATGGGAGCAGCGGTAGTTTCGATTCCCCTGATTGAGGTTGGGGAGGTGGCATAATGGCGGAGAAATCCAAGTTTTCTATTACCCAACGTGCCATAACTTCACCCGCAGGTTTAAATCGAACCAAACAGCTACCCTTTGAAACTTCGGAAGCAGTAAATAAACAAACGACACAAGTTGTATCAGAGGATGTAGAAACTGTAACAGAAGAGGAAATATTCCCGCCTAATGAGCTTTATATTACGATGAAGCTACCGCCAGAGGTGGCGATTTTGCATATTTATCAGGATGAGGATAAATATTCCGTTTGGGGTGGTAATGCAGTCACTCCATTACGAAAAACTCAGCCAAACAAGCCACCTGATTTTTCCA
>JAAHHL010000897.1 GCA_010672185.1 Caldora sp. SIO3E6
TCTCCTGCCTCCTACCTTCAGCCTCCTGCCTCCTGCCTCCTGCCTTCAAAACACTAGCGAAGCAATGAAGGACTATTCAAACTATCCGCCATTGAGCCGTAAAACTGATAATTACCACCTCCCTGCTTCCGACAAGATCTTCTTGCTTGATCTGCCGCCGTTAGTAGTTGATCTGGGCTATTACCATCCTTGGGATAGAGAGCAATACCAATACTAGCTTGAATAGATACTTGCTTCTCATGGAGAGAGTAGGGTTGAGTGATCGAATTAAGCAGGTTGCGAGACAATGTGGCAACATCTTTTTTCTGAAGCGCTCCCACCAGAATCAGACAAAACTCATCCCCACCAATGCGGGCAAGAGCATTTTCTTCCGTTGCTGCATTTTGCAACCGTTCTGCCACAGCTTGGAGCAATAAATCTCCAGTTCTTTGTCCCAAGTTACCATTAATATGGCGAAAATTATCTATATTTAAACATAGAATAGCAACCTGCTCCTGCTGTTCTAGTGCCTCTACAAAGGTTCCTGGCAACCAGTGAAGCAGTGCTTTCCTGCTGGGCAAGTTAGTTAGGGAGTCGCGGTAGGATAACTTGCTCACCTGAGCCGCTGTTTCCTGGATGTTACCGGCAACTTCTTCTATAACATTAGTTGCTTGCTTCATATCCTCCAGATAGGGTTGGGTAACAGCTTCCTGTTTTGCCAGTCGAGCCAAGACTGTGTCGATTAATTCATCGCTCGTGAATGGTTTGGTGAGATAGTCATCTGCCCCGAGATTCATACCTTGCCGAATATCTGACTTGTCGGCTTTGGCGGTAAGGAAAATGAAAGGAATCCTAGCAGTTTCTGGGTCTTGCAGCAGCTCTTGGAGCACATCATAACCATCCATATCTGGCATCATAATGTCACAAACAATGAGGTCTGGTAAATGGTTTTTGGCCGACTCTACTCCCTCTAAACCATTTTCTGCACCGATTGTATGGAATCCTACATGATTTAATAGTTTTAGAAGATTAGTTCTAATTGCTTGCTGGTCTTCAATTACCAGAATAGTTTTCTTTTTTTGATGGTTCATAGTTCATTGGTAGTGTGACAGTGAAAGTAGTGCCCCTGTCCACTTCGCTTTCTACAGCGATTTCTCCCCCATGTAGCTCCACACATTTCTTAACAATAGTTAATCCTAGCCCAGTGCCGGAAATAGTGCCAACATTGCTGGCTCGATGAAAGCTTTCAAATAGATGCCCTTGATCTGCCGGAGGAATGCCGATACCCTGATCTTGCACCTGAAAGATTGCTTTGTCACCCCGATAAGTCAGCTTTAACTCGACTATACTGTCTCGGGGAGAATATTTAATGGCATTGGCAAGCAAATTACTCAAAATGCTGCGGAGTAGTTTTTCATCCATAAAGCCGCTGTATTCACCACAACTGCTCAAGGAAAGCCGATGGTGTTTACCCACGCCAATTGCTACTTCCTTGACCAGAATATGGCAGAATTGGTCAAGCTCCAGCTGGGTAGGTCTAAATTCTAGTTTTCCTGCTTCTGAACGGGTGACAAACATTACATCTTCTAGAAGCCGAGTCATGTGCTTGACAGAGGTTTGAATTTGGCTAAACAGCTCCTGCTTTTCCTCTTCTGTACAGGGAAATTTCTCCAATAAGTCCGCAGAAGAGAGGATTGTCGCCAGAGGAGTACGAAACTCATGGGAAGTGATCGCAATAAAACGAGACTTTAGTTCATTGAGTTCTCGTTCCTTGGCTAGGGCTTTAAGCATTTCTGCTTCCGCTTGCTTACGCTTAGTAATATCCCGTTGTATAGCAACAAAATGGGTACACTGCCCTCGCTCATTGGCAATAGGGACAATATTGATTTCAGTCCAATACTCAGAACCATCTTTAGAGTAATTGAGTAACTCAGCCTGAACTGCTTCCTGTTTCAGGATAGCATCCCGAATCTTTTTCAATTGGTTGCGGTCTGTTTTGGGACCTTGGAGAAGACGCGGTGTCTTACCAATTACTTCTTCTGGCAAATAACCAGTCATCCGAGTAAAGGCTTTGTTCACATAGACAATCCTCTGCCCAGAACTATTAATCGTATTGGCATCAGTGATCAGAATAATATCGTTGGCATTGGTAACTGCTGACTCCAACAGACGCAGACGCTCTTGTGAAAGCTGCCGTTCAGTAATATCCCGGGAAACTGAGACAATTTCTTTAGCTGCACCAGTATCTGGAGCAATCACGGTTTTACTTGTAGTTTCAAACCAGATATAACTGCCGTCTTTTTTGCGGATGCGATAGGAACTTGTACAACTGCCTTGGGCTTGAAGAATATCGAGCTGGCATTGCTGAGCGCTTTCCCAATCTTGGGGATGAATCAAGTCTTGACTAGATAATCCCACTAATTCTTCCGGTTCATAACCTAGTAGAGTGCGGCAAGCTGGTGAAGCGTAGAGATATACCCCTGCTAAGTTGTGGCGAGAAATCAAATCAGTGGAGTTTTCTGCCAACAGCCGATATCGTTCCTCACTTACCTGGAGTACCTGATCCGCTTGCTTGGGTTCCGTAATATCCCTACCTACTGCCTGTAACTTAAACAAGCAATTTGTCTCCAGATCCAGAACACTACCGCCTTCCAATTCGCTTTCATAGAAGCCACGAATAGTCCACTGATGCCAACGCACCTTACCAGTAGGTAAAATAACCTGATATTCCGCCGTCAACACCGGATTTTCCGGACTCAGAGCAGCAATGATATCTGCTAAAAGGGGTGAATTTTCCACCGGAATGAGGTGTGAACACTGGTAGCCAATCAACTCCTCTGGCTGCTTACCGAAATAATGGCAGTAGGCTTGGTTAACAAAGGTAATTTTGCCATTGGGTAAAAAACGACAGATCAATCCCCTTTGATCTTCAACGATACCTTGATATAGTGCCTGACTCTTGCGCAGTTCCTTTTCCACCTGCTGGCGTTGCTGTATCTCCTGTTGGAGTTGCTCGACGGTGGAGGGAAGAATAGCAGTTCGCTCTTCTATTCTATTTTCTAGCTCTTGGTTGGGCTTGGAGGGAGCTTCTTCAGTTTGCTGGTGTTCAGTAGTGTAGTACAGAAGACTGGCAGGAGTAATAATCCCTACTAACTCTCCGTGATCTCTCAAAACTGGTATATGGGAGATTTGATGCTGCTCAAATAAAGAAGCGATCGTTTTAGGAGCTGGTAAATCCGCTTCTTTCAGGGTGATAGCTAGTGGCTGCATTACCTCAGCAATGACCAACTTTGGCAATTCCGATCCTTTAGCTACCAATTGCACCACATCTGCTGTGGTAAGTATTCCCAAAAGTTGTTGCTCTTGTGCTACGAGGACACAACCACATCCTGTTAAAGAGGAAGGGATAGCGCCAGCCTTGGGCATTGTCGTCCAGGGGTGGTCTCTAGAGCGTCGATGCAGAAACTGAGTTTCTTGGGGAGAAATGCTAATATTTGATTGTTGTTCTTGCGAGAAACCCGTTTCTCTGCAATACTGAGTCGTTGTTCTCGCATTATTACAGTCCGCCTTCCCCTGACTCATGAGTTTCAGAGCATCAATAAGGGACATATCAGGAGTAACTATGGGGAAGTCGTAGAGAATGGCAGACTTGATAGCATCTGTAGAATCAATGACA
>JAAHHL010000898.1 GCA_010672185.1 Caldora sp. SIO3E6
TGCAAAAAACTTGTAGTTAAAAAATGGGTAGAGGGTTGATTACAATTGTGTTCTTCTTTTGGGGATACAGCAGTATTGAAACCTCTCGACATTTATCAGTACGAATGAACTACTTATATCAAATAAATTTGAACACTCTATGTTACCATATTTTGGGCAAAACTTAAGATGCGTTTACCCTGGGAATATTGCTTCCAAAAGACAAAACAGTATCCCTACAAATAATACTGAGTCAACTGATAGAAATACACCTAATATTGCTGATACTACGCCATCTTCTGTTCCTTCTCAATCGGTCAACTTTCCCACAACTCAGTCTACAGATAATATACCGTCTGCAAATGATTCCAACATTAACACAAATCTTGTGTCAGGAGGGAGTACAAGGGATGCTGTTCAAGAACTAGATCGACGATTGCAGGAAAAAGATGTTCAGATAGAAGCTTTACAGAACCAAGTTAGAGAACTTCAACAGAGTTTAGAACATTTGCGCTGCCAGCTTCCAGAAAATCAGGGCACTTGCGCAAAATTGCCTTAAACGGAAGTTATACCAAATCCGGTTACAATAGAGCCGTTTTGAGCAAACCGTGAAATCTTGCTCTGAGACGTTTCATGAAACGTCTCTACAATGTGGGTATAGCCGGTATATCGATACCGGATTTGGTATTACCTCCTACGGGGAGATATGCAAATTGTTTGGACAAATCAAGTCAAGCGATATTGGCAGGAGAATACCGATGAAAGTTAAATAAGATGCAGAAGCAGTCCAAAATCCGATGTAGGGGCAAAGCATTTGGGGGACAATTTATCGCTGAAACCCAAGTTATACAATCCAAATGCTTCGCCCTCCGACAGTGGAATAAGTAGGTTGGGTGTAGCCCAATACTCTGTTGGGTTTCACTACGTTCCACCCAACCTACATTTTTAAGTGTGTCGCGCCAGTAGATTAATTTGAAGCGATCGCGGCATAGTGGAATAAGATGTAGGTTGGGTCGAGGCAACGAGACCCAACACCGGAGATGGCTATTGCCTATTGCCTATTCCCTTATTTCTTAAAAGCAATTAGCAATTAACCATTAGCCATTAGCAATTAGCAATTAACCATTAGCAATTAGCAATTAGCCAGAGTGTTTCTTAAGAATAAATAGCGACAGGAACTCGCTTAAATGCAGGTGTACCACTTTGGGCATCAATAGTGGCACTAAAAAGACAATTGGCTTCTGGATAGAACATAAAGGCGACTCCTTCGCGAATGGCTCCAGCAATGATTTCAATATTTTCGAGTTTGCTACGATTGCCCTGGACAGTAACCCGTTGATGTTCCCTGAATCCCGCCTTTTTGATATCCCTAGCATTGAGTAGAATACAGTAGCGGTGGGGCATACCACGATATGGATCTTCTTCTCGATAAACGACCGTGTTATGCTGTCCGTAGCTGCGCCCTGAACCTAAAATAGCGACCATACCGATGACATTTTTAGGAATTGGGAAGCTGGCTAAACTAGGTAGGGAAAGTTCCGGCAAGGGAATTACATCCATCCGTGCACAACCAGAAGGAGTGGCAAATTTCGGTTTGGTGAAAATCCGTCCGTCGATGGTGAATTCTTCCTGGGTGCGGTCAATTTTGCCTATTTGTTTGTAGCCAGGAATAGTTTTAGCAATCAGCGATCGCACATATTCAGTATCTTGTAATTTACGCCAATTAATCGGCTGATCACCGTGGAGTCGGTGGGCAATTTCGGTAATCAATTCCACTTCTGAAGTCAAATCCCCTTGAAGATGAGTTTTTCCAGGATTATTGAGGCGCACAAAATTATTCCCCGATTCCGTTGTGGTTTTCTGGGGATTTTCAAAGCGATTAAACACAGGTAAAATCAGGGTTTGACGGCGAGCTAAACCATGGAAATGTCCCAGATTGGGCTTGGTGGAGACATAGAAAATCGTATCAATATTACTAAGAGCCCGTTGAGCTTGGAGCAAATCCGGGTTAGCAGCGTAGAAATTGCCTCCTAAACAGAGCAATGTGTCAATTTTCGAGGCATCAGCAGCATCCATCAAGCCACGAGCATCATAACCTTGATTCAGTGCCAAAGGACGTTTTAACAATACCTCCAACGCCTGACGGATATCTTGCCGTAAGCGAGTTGTCACTGCCATTGAGCCGAAGCCTTGGACATTAGAATGTCCTCGGATGGGCATAGTTCCGGTGCCTATTCTGCCTGCATTTCCCGTGATCAGAGCCGTGTTAGCGATCGCTTTAACATTATCTGTGCCATTTTGGTGTTGAGTAATACCCATTGCCCAAGCAAAGACAACTTTTGAGGATTTACCAATAACATAGGCAACTTCTTCAATTTCCTCTTGGAACAAACCACAAATCTCTGTTAGTGTTGACCAATCAGTAGCCTTGGCAAACTCAAGCACCCCCTGCCAGCCTTCAGTGTACTGCTGCAAATAATCCATTTTGACCAGATTTTGCTCTAGCAGAGATTTTTGAATCGCCACCTGCAACGCCGTATCACTGCCCGGTATAGGTTGCAGGTAGAGGGTCGAAATCTCAGAACCCCCCTTGAGTAGAGATTTAATGGGGAAGGCAGGGGAGGCAAATTTAACTAAACCAATCTCAATTTGGGGATTAATCATAATCACCCTGCCACCACGATCCCGCAATTGGATTAACTCGTTCATCAAACGGGGATGGTTTGCCGGAGCATTGGAGCCGATTAAAACCACACAGTCACTCTGCTTGAGACTTGCCAAACTCACCATAGAAGTGCCAGAACCAAACACCTGCTTTAATCCCACCCCAGAGGGAGCATGGCACAAGTCCGAACAATCAGCGAGATTATTACTGCCCAAAGCACGCATCATCAGTTGTAATAGATATGCTGCCTCATTAGAAGACCGCCCTGAACTGTAACTTGCCACCCTTTCCGGAGATTGCCGAAACGCCCTGGCAGCAATCTGATAAACTTCCTCCCAACTGAGGCGCTGATAATAATCTGAACCTTCCCGCAGAATCATCGGATATTGTAACCTACCGAGGCAATCGCATTCCCTAGAAGAGAGTTGTTGTAATTCCTTGATGGAGGTGTGCCCAAAAACACCTTCTTCAATACCTGCTTGTAACTCCGCCGCGATCGCTTCTACACTTTTGGCACAGCGTTGTAGATATTCCCCAGTCTCATTAACAAATCCTCCTTGTTGTCCTCCCGTCCCCCAAGCACAAGACAGGCAAGCACTTTGATGATTTAGGGTTTGCCAGAGTTTGATCCCTGTGGGAGAGAGAGTTTTTTCTACCCAATATTTGATGACAGGTATTCCACCGCCAGTTCCAGGCTGGTTGTCGTGATGGGGAAGATTGCTCATGGGACATCCGTCAGTAGTGCACCGAAAAAATTGTAAAATGATTCAGTACCTGTGGGAAAAATAGGGTTGAGGGAAAGTGGGGAATTTAGAATTTAGAATTTAGAATTTAGAATTTAGAATTTAGAATGAGAAAATGTAGGTTGGGGGTCACGCAAGTGAAACCCAACACAATATGCTCCGGAGTTGGGTTACGCTATCGCTACACCCAACCTACTTATTCCACCATTTTAGCTGTGCCGCGCCACTAAGAACAAGTTGATCAATATTTGGGTGAACAGGTTAGAA
>JAAHHL010000899.1 GCA_010672185.1 Caldora sp. SIO3E6
TAACCCTTGGGTATTTCCATATATATGGTCTTTTTTAGCCTCCAAACACCATATATGGGAGTTGACAAAATGCACCACCCTTTAACTTGTCACCATTGCCTACCACCTACCACCTACCACCTACCACCTACCACCTACCACCTACCACCTACCACCTACCACCTAATACCTAACACCTAACACCTAATACCTAATACGTATGCCAACGGATTTTCCTCGATTGTCACCTATTTCTCGACGCACTGCTTTGAAACTCTTAGGCGTTGGTGCTGTTGGTGCTGGGTTGGGATATTCCCGTTTAAGTAAGCCTCAGCCGACAATTTTTCAACAAGACAGTCTTGATTTACCACAGCAACTCTCAGCACCAAAAAAAGTTGTGGTAGTGGGAGCCGGATTAGCTGGGTTAGCCTGTGCCTACGAACTCAGCCAACGAGGTTTTACTGTAACCTTATTGGAGCGTGCGCCTCAACTAGGAGGTAAGATTGCTAGTTGGTCGATTCAGGTGGGCAAGGAAACCTTCTTGATGGAGCATGGTTTTCATGGCTTTTTCCCTCAGTATTACAACCTCAAGAGCCTAGTAGAAGAACTTAACATCAAGGATAATTTCCGCTCTTTGGAGTTTTACTCCGTGGTTTTCCGTGATGGCAAGTACCAACCAGAGGTGTTTCGACCGAACCATTCCGCCTTTCCCTGGAATATTGTAGACTTAGCCCTGGCTTCTCCCAATCGGCTCAATTGGGGGATCAATTTAACCAAAATTGCCCATTGGCGAGTCTTTAGGGAAATCAGCGGCTTCCAGATTCCTGAAAGTTTCCAGCGGCTGGATGACGTGTCAGTGTCGGATTGGGTACAATCAGATTTCCCTCAAGGACTTTATGACTTATACTTTTTGCCCTTTGCTAAATCTAGTCTAAATGCTCCGGATGAGCTCAGTGTAGGAGAGCTTATGCAGTTCTTCCATTTTTATTTCTTCGGTAATCCAGAGGGACTAGCTTTCAACGGCACTCGACAGGATATGGGTACTAGTTTAGTACAACCCATAGCTGAGGCGATCGAACTTCGAGGGGGCAAAATTGTCACCGAAGCCACTGTCAGCAGCATTAACTGGCAACAGGAGCAGATTAAGTCCCTCAGTTACCAACAGGGAAGTGCTCAGAGTAATGTTCCCTTTTGGGTGAAACGCAATGGTTTGCTCATCGACCCTCAGATGGAATATTATGGAGCAGGCGATCGAGTTTTTGCCGCTGAATCAGGGACAACTGTCGCTATTTCCCTTAGCTGTACTCACCAAGGCTGTACAGTGCAACGACAAGCCGATGGCAAATATCTTTGCCCTTGCCACGGTGCAGTCTACGATAGCCAGGGGCAGGTGCTCGCAGGACCTGCCAAACGGGATTTACCCCGCTTCCAAATTACACAGCGTACTGAAGATGAGGTGCAACTGCTAGGAGTATCATCGGCAGCACCAACAGTTCAACAAACCATTGAGGCAGATTATTACGTCTTTGCCACCGATGTACCCGGAGTCCAACAGTTATTGCGCCTTGGGACAGGGGAAGTCAATCAGCAGGTGTACAATCAGGTAGAACAATTAGCGATCGCAGACCCCTTTGCCGTTGCCCGCTTTTGGTTTGATCAAGACTTTGAGTGGGAACACAGTGATTTTACCTCTTTGTCTGGCTATCAACTTACCGACAGTATTACTCTCTACCACCGCATTCAAGACCAATTTATCGCTTGGCACCAGAAAACTGGAGGTAGCGTAGTGGAATTACATGCTTACTGTTACAAGGAAAAGGAATTTCCCCATCAGCAAGCACTACTGACAACTTTTGAAGAGGAACTCTATGAAATTGTACCAGAACTGAAAGAAGCCAATATGCTGCACCGGGAATTAGTTAACCAGAAAAACTTCTCTGGCTATCCACCGGGTAGCTATGCCCAGCGCCCAGAAACTTGCAGCTATGCCTCAAACCTATTCTTTGCCGGGGATTGGGTAAAAATGCCCTTTCCCTGTGGCTTAATGGAGCGAGCCATTAGCAGCGGATTATTAGCAGCTAATGAAATTATCCATCGGGAAGGACGACAGAGGCGTCAATTACTCTCAGTTAACCCAGAAGGAATTTTAAGGTTGTAGGTTTGTTGTTTGTCATTTGTCATTTGTCATTTGTCATTTGTCATTTGTCATTTGTCATTTGTCATTTGTCATTTGTCATTTGTTATTGGTTATTGGTTATTGGTTGTTGGTTATTGGTTATTGGTTGTTGGTTGTTGGTTATTGGTTGTTTATCAATTCCCAATTCTCAATTCTCAATTCTCAATTCTCAATTCTCAATTCTCAATTCCCAATTCCCAATTCCCAATTCCCAATTCCCAATTCTCCATTCTCCATTCTCCATTCCTTATGTCTCAAAACCTTGATATTCGTCAGCTAGGTATCAATCCTAATCATTGGTATGTAGTGGCTCGCAGTAGTGAGGTACTCTCCTCTCCTCTAGGGGTTACCTTGTGGAATCACCCCATTGTCCTTTTTCGAGATAACTGTGGGGAAGTACATGCCCTAGAAGACCGCTGTCCCCATCGGCAGGTTAAACTTAGTCACGGTAGCATCACCGGTGATTATCTAGAATGTACTTACCACGGTTGGCAATTTTCCCCTAGTGGTGAATGTGTCTCCGTGAGTTACTTGGAAGCTAATCAAAAACTGCCCAGCTGCCAAATTCGTAAGTATGCAGTCAAAGAGCAAGATGGTTTTATCTGGCTGTTTCCTGGAGATGCCACTAAAGCGGAGTCAGTGTCTCCTTTAGGTGTTCCAGAGTGGGAAAATCTGAACTATATTGCCACTGTTTCTACTATTGACTGCCAAGCCCATTATTCTTTCCTGATAGAAAACTTGATGGATATGTATCATGGGCATTTGCATCAACGTTATCAAGCTTGGGCATCAGCAGAGCTGCAAAATTTACAGGAAGATACTCATCGAGTAGATGCCCACTATCAAGCTCAAAGTTATTACAAAATAGACAAAATTTGGTCAATTTCTCAACTATTTTTCCCCAGCTTACGACGCCTCCACCCAGAGCCATTGGATGTCAGTTATGTTTACCCCCACTGGGTTTCTACTTTAGGGCAAGACTTCAAAATTTACTGTCTGCTTTGTCCAATTAGTGAAACAGTTACTCGTGCATATTTGGTTCATTTTACTTCCCTCAACTCCTTTTGGCGCTTGCATGAGTTACCAGTATGCTTCCGCAAATTTTTGAAAAATCGTTTGTTTGGTTCAGCACAAAAGTTATTGGATGGTTTAGTAGATCAGGATGTGAAAATGATGGAGGAAGAGCAACAGGCTTATCGCCATTCTCCCCAACGGCGAGGTTATGAGTTGAATCGAGCGTTAGTGAGTGTGCAGCGGTTGATGAAGAGTCAGGCTGTGGGTAGTGATCATCTGATAACCCAGGCAACAAGCAACGGGCAACAGGCAACAGTTGAGGTGAGTTAGATAGGTGTTAGGTGTTAGGTGTTAGGTGGTAGGTGGTAGGTGTTAGGTGGTAGGTGGTAGGTGTTAGGTGGTAGGTGTTAGGTGTTAGGTGGTAGGTGGTAGGTGTTAGGTGGTAGGTGTTAGGTGTTAGGTGGTAGGTGGTAGGTGTTAGGA
>JAAHHL010000009.1 GCA_010672185.1 Caldora sp. SIO3E6
GATCTTAAATTGCTCTCTACAGCGATTGGTTGTACCTTATTTCCGCTATCTTTACATGGATATAACTTACTACGAAACAAGCCTGATATTGCAAAATATCACCCTCCTCTTTGGTTTAGAGCTGATGAAGTTCTTTATGCTGAAGATAAAGCTGCAAATGACCAATGGTTTAATAAAAAACGAGTAGAGAAAAAATTTGAGACACTTCGCTTTCGACAAAAAAATCTTGTGCAACTTGGACTAGCAGCTTTATCACAACTTCATCCATTATTTGGTGAGTGGCTCGGACCAGTCACAGAAGGAGCACGCCAAGCTGAAGCTCAGCGTGTTGTAGAACAAGCAAATGTGCTTTTTGCTCCTTGGCGCGACCATTTATCTCGCTATTGTCATAGTATTAAAAATCGAGCTTCTAGTTGATTGGTAGTGAAGGATACCTCAGTATAAATTATTAAAATGTTGGTGCGGGCGGAATATCTTCAATAAAACTTGCTGCTTCATCTTCATCAAAAGCTAAAGATGCTATCTGAGGTCGAATGTCACCCAAACGAATAACTGTCTCATCTGGGTCAAATTCTTCAGAAACATCACGTAATTGGAAACGTTCGATAAGAAATTGTCTTCCCCTCTGGCTAACTGTTTCTTGAATTTCAATGGCAAGACCTGCAATCGGAGCAGCAGTCGCAGTTACGTTATCATTCGTTTGTTGGTCTCTTAGACTACCAACCGCTAAGGTAAAACTCTCATCAAAGGCTCTTTCAAGTTCAAAACGTCCGAAAGTGGGTGCAAGCAGTTCAATAATTCTGTTGATATATTCACTTGTGGATTCAAATAAATCACTTCTGAGGGAATCAAAATCGCGACTCACTCCTGAAATAATACTGCGTAAGCATGTTAAGTAATTCAGCTTTGCTTGACCTACTTGAGTGCTTTGGTCAAGGAAGTCTAAGAATAAATCTCCACGATCAAATGGTATATCTCTAGGAAGACGTAACAGGGGTATGTTATCAAGCTGACCTCGTTCAATTTGCCTTGTTTGGAGGAGTTCATCAAAAGCTGCCCCAATTGTTGTGTCAACAGCAACGCCATTATTTTCTTCATGAGTTAGGGCTAGACCAAAATTGTAGTGGTAAGCTTGATTTCCTACTGTCATAACTTCATTAATCGCTACCCTTGGGTCTGACTGAGTTTCTCTGAGTATGTTAAGCGCTGCTTTCTCTAACTTGTCACGAGGTCCACTACTCTCAGGTTCGCGAGAAAGAAAATCGTCGCGGATTCTTAACCACTCATCGCGGTTTACGTTGGCTATTCCTAAATTCCGGGGTTCTTCTTCCATAAAAGCTCTATCACGCATTAACTTAGTAAATCCGACCGACATATTACGATTAGGCCATGAGCGTGCCGTGTTATTATAGAAGGCTGACTGAGCAACTCTATTTAGTAGAGGAGCAAAAGCGTCCCATTCATTTGATTCTACTAATTGTCTGAATGATTCATTACCTTGCCTTGCCATAGTTATAGGCATTTGAGATAAACTTTCACTTGAAGATGCTCGTGTTAAAATTCGGATAAAGCCTGTAGCCAACATCCTTCGCAATAAGCTGTTGTCATTATATAGGTATCGTCTTGCAATAGGATGATTGACGAGATAGCCATCATTGATATAAAGACCTCCACCGAAAAAGATGTTTTTTGCAATCATCTTATTGAAAAAATCGTCGCTTAAATACTCATCAGAATAGCGAATCATCACATCATCAAGTAACCCTGTATATGTCCGCTGCATACTATTGAGTGAAAGTCTTTCTACATTGCTAGCAGGCGAGGATGGCGTTCTACCAGGATTTACGTTTCTACTTGTCATAACTACCTATTTAACCTTTAATTCAGGATGTAAGAATGAATATTTATACTCTTGAAAAAGAAATAGCGAGTTATTTAAGACAACTCATTTTTTAAGGAATCCTAATTTTTGTAAAATCGATCTGTGTCAAATCTTTGACAATTATATCAGCTGCGCTTAAATCCAAATCATAAAGGGGATTTTTAAAACCAATGCAGAACATACCAGCACTCTTGGCCGCACAGATACCAGTGGGTGAATCCTCAATAGCGATACACTCAGATGGTTTAACTTGAAGTATTTCTGAAGTTGCAAGATATATATCTGGAGCTGGCTTATTATTACCAACATCCTCACCTGATACACAGACTTGGATATATTCTCGACATCTAAATTTTCGCATTTCAGCTTCAATTGTTACTTTATCCATTGAAGATGCAATCGCTATTAAGTATGTATTTGATAAGTTTGCTAGTACTCGAATGTTTGGCTTAATTGGTTTGACACGATCTTTAATCAAGAGGTAGTTTTTGTGCCACTCACAAGAAATCTTATCTGCAAATTCATTAAGATTGAACGTGTTAATTGCCTTGGATGCGAGGGATATGCTAGTTGGACCAAGATTCAGAAGATACCAGCTAAACCCATCCTTTACACCATAGTAGGCAAGGGTTTGTTGCCAAGCAGTTGCCTTAACCTCCTCAGAGTTAACGAGCACACCATCTTTATCAAAAATGATTGCTTTAACTTGCATGATTTTCTGCCACTTCTAACACTTAGAAATAGATTAAACGGAACTAGAATTTATGCATTAACAGGAAACATACTATGTGCTTACTCTATTTCAGGCATTAAAACCTGATTTTTCGATCATTTTTAAGTGATCACTACCCGTGAAAAGGTTATGCTCATGAGCACGTTGGGCTTCCTGTTAAGCTCACTTTGAGGTTTATACATAAGTTTCTATCCATGCTGTGCTGAATGCAGCACTTCCTATTTTAATTGATGATCATCCTGGATATTATGTTCGCATCACTTAAAACCCTTCTGTCTTCGATTGTGGACTATGCTGGACTTTTTCCACTCTCGATAGTCCATCTGAGCAACCTTTAACCGCAGGTGAGCTTCGTCGTATTTTACGAGAAGAGTTATTAGAGGTATCGAAGGCTCAGCTATAGTTATGGACTTAAGTGCGATCGCAGATCTTGTAGTACCATGATACACCTAAAAATTCAGGTTGGGTGGAACCGTTCGTGTCGCGTCGGTTGTAGGAGAAGTGAAACCCAACAAAGCGTTACTGGTGTTGGGTCTCGTTCCTCGACCCAACCTACGTCTATTCAACCATTTTAGCTGTGTAATAGATTTCCCCCTTGTCTTCCTTGTCCCCCTTGTCCCCCTTGTCCACCATTTTCTGTGTATCGCGCCAATACCTGTTTTTAACCTTCCCCAGTTATTAACTCCGATGCCAACAAGTCCTAGGCTTCAGAATCCGAAAAGGGTCTCTATGTCAAGTGTCAGAGGGTCTATTGTACTAATAACCAATGACCAATGACTAATAACCAAGCTGGCATTAATAAATTTTTAAGTATTGTTACCGCCCCGTGATATGATCTCTAGTGGCTTGTAGCGATAAAGTCAAATTCCTAGACTACCTTTTGCTGCTAACCGTGAATATATCAAACGATTCTCTTGAGCCGACACCGGCAGAGGAGGAACTATCTCAAACTGGTTCCCCTGAAACGACCAACAATTCATCTATGGAAGAGTTTTACCAACTCAAACGCAATTTGTTGTTGGCAACTCTTGTATTGACAGGAATTATTTTTATTCCTGTGTGGATTGTTTACTCCCTTAATACTGCCTTGAATTATTTACTTGGGGCTTGTACCGGGATAGTTTACATAAGAATGTTGGCTAGAGATGTCGAGAGTCTGAACCAACAGAAGCAGCGTTTGAATTCTAACCGGTTTGCGCTTTTGGCTGGGCTAATTATCTTTGCTAGTCAATGGCAAAATTTACATATTATGCCCATATTTTTAGGATTTCTGACCTATAAAGCTGCAATCCTGGTTTACGTGCTACCAAGCACTCTTATGCCTACTTCCAAGTAGGTTAAATAAGTAAATAGGTTAAGGTATACCCTTAACCGATGTTTCACTCTCGATAGGTATCTGGGGAAACCTCCGGAATGGAAATGATAGATGGTTTGAGCGTTCTGAATTCTTTCCCCCTTGCTGAATTAGAAGTTGGTGAGCATCTGTACTGGAAAATTGGCAATTTCACAGTACATGGGCAGGTTTTTCTAACCTCCTGGATCGTAATTGCCATTCTCGTCATTGCTTCGATTGCTGCCACTCGCAACGTCCAGAGAATTCCCAGTGGCATCCAAAACTTTATGGAGTATGCCCTGGAATTTATCAGGGATTTGGCAAAAAGCCAGTTGGGGGAAAAAGATTATCGTCCTTGGGTGCCATTTATCGGCACATTGTTTTTGTTCATCTTCGTGTCAAACTGGTCTGGAGCCTTAGTTCCCTGGAAGTTGATCAAGCTTCCTGCTGGGGAATTAGCTGCTCCCACCAATGACATCAACACCACAGTTGCTTTGGCGTTGTTAACTTCTTTAGCATACTTTTACGCAGGGTTTAGAAAGCGCGGTCTAAGCTACTTTACGAAGTACATTGAACCGACTCCTATTCTCTTGCCAATTGCGATTTTAGAAGATTTCACCAAGCCTCTTTCTCTTAGCTTCCGTTTATTTGGTAACATCTTAGCTGATGAACTAGTGGTCGGGGTATTGGTACTACTAGTACCTTTGTTTATTCCACTGCCAGTAATGGCGCTAGGTTTGTTTACCAGTGCTATTCAAGCCTTAGTGTTTGCTACCTTAGCCGGTGCTTACATTCATGAGGCTCTTGAAGGCCACGGTGAAGAAGAGCATGAGTAGTAGGAGTAAGGTTTTACTAAGGTGACTTTTAAGGCAAGTATTCTACTTAGCTAGTCTCTAGTTAACCTATGCCTACATAAAACCCTCAGTTGATGATGTAATTTTGTTTGTTGTCTAATTTAAGGTAATTAAAACTATCATGGAACCATTAGTCCAAGCTGCTTCTGTTCTTGCTGCTGCTCTTGCAGTTGGTTTAGCTGCTATTGGCCCTGGAATTGGTCAAGGAAATGCTTCAGGTCAAGCAGTAGAAGGTATCGCCCGTCAACCAGAAGCTGAGGGCAAAATTCGTGGTACTCTGCTATTAACCTTGGCGTTCATGGAATCCCTGACTATCTATGGTCTGGTAATTTCCTTGGTACTGCTGTTTGCTAATCCATTTTCCTAGAATTTCATAAACTGTTGTAGAGACGTGGTTGCTCCCGTCTCTACATTCTGGAGTTTAGGTTTCAATCCTAAAAAGGATCTGTGAAAAAAAATGTTTGATTTTGATGCTACCTTGCCTTTAATGGCAGTACAGTTTCTCTTGTTAGCAGCTGTACTAAACGCGATTTTCTATAAACCACTTACTAAGGTAATAGAGGAGCGAGCTAGTTATATCCGTACCAACGAAACTGAGGCGCGGGAACGCTTATCTAAAGCTGAAGAGTTGGCAAACCAATATGAACAGCAGTTAGGCGAAGCTCGCAGACAGTCTCAAGCAATTATTGAATCTGCTCAGGCTGAAGCGAAAAAAATCGCGGCTCAGAAAATAGCTGAGGCTGAGCAAGAAGCTCAAGCTCAACGGGAACAAGCTCAACGAGAAATAGAGGAACAAAAGCAACAAGCAATGAGTTCCCTGGAGCAACAAGTAGACGCTCTGACTCGTCAAATCCTCGAAAAACTACTAGGACCAGAATTAGTAAGATAGCTAAGTGTCTGTAGTAAGTCGTCTGGATATGTTTACTGATTTCCCAGCTTAGGACAAGAGTAAGATCATCTCCGCTTAAATACCTAAGTTAGAACCGACGCACCAGAAGTTTTGATTGTGGATAATTGGTGGATTTGATATCAAAATAACTTGCCCTCTATAGATGAGTCAAAGTCTTAAAGATTTCGCGGCAAAGAAAGTTGTAATTAGTTTATGATGGGGAATTTCTTTTTATTAGCCACATTATTGGCAACAGAGGCTCACTCCGCTGAGGAAGGTGGTTTTGGACTGCACCTAGACATTCTAGAATCCAATGTAATTAACCTGGCAATCCTGGTTGGAGTGCTATTTTATTTTGGCAGTAAATTGCTGGGCAATACCTTGAGTGAACGCAGCGCTAAAATTGCTGAGGAAATTCAAGCAGCAGAACAACGCCAAAAAGAAGCAGCAGGAAAGCTAGCAGATCAACAGCAAAAGTTGGCTCAAGCCCAAGCAGAAGCTGAAGAGATTCGCAAAGCTGCTGAAGCAAATGCTCAGAGGGCTAAAGAACAGATAATAGCTCAATCTGAGGAAAATGTCAAGCGAATGAAAGAAGTCGCAGTGCAGGACCTCAACTCCGAACAAGAGCGAGCGATCGCTCAACTAAGACAGCGGGTAGTTGCGATGGCTCTAGAGCGCTCAGAATCACGGCTGCAATCTGATTTAGATGAATCTGCCCAACAACAATTAATCGACCGTAGCATTGCTTTACTAGGAGGTGGCTCATGAAAGGCAGTCTCTTAAGTGCCGGAATGGTAGAACCTTATGCAGAAGCCTTAATGTCTTTGGCTCAGGAGCATAGCCTCACCGAAAGGTTTGGAGAGGATGCTGCTGGTTTGCTGACTATTCTGCAAGAATCGCCAGATTTGCGGGAGTTGTTAGGTAGTCCAGTAGTGAAAGCCGAAGACAAGAAAGCGATCCTGCAAGAGATTTCTAGTCGTCTTGAAGGGGATCAACTTCACCCCTACATGATCAGCTTTTTGAATGTGCTGGTAGACCGCAGACGTATTCTCTTTTTAGAAGGAGTTATTCAAGAGTATCAAGCTCTTCTGCGCAAGCTCAAACAAACTGTTCTCGCTGAAGTTACCTCAGCTGTATCACTAACTGATGAACAACACCAGTCAGTGCGAGACAAAGTAAAGGAAATAACCGGTGCTAGCGAAGTAGAACTCGATACCAAAATTGACCCTGAATTAATCGGGGGTGTGATCATCAAAGTCGGTTCTCAGGTGATTGATTCGAGTTTACGAGGACAACTGCGTCGCATTGGTCTGAGTTTAAATGCCACCTAGTGCATCTTGACAGAAGTCTTGTGAACAGTTCAAGAAAGACGCGGAGACGCGAGACGCTCCGGACGCGGGGAAGGAGGAGGACAAGAGGGACAAGGAGGACAAGGGAGACAAGGGAGACAAGGAGGACAAGGGAGATATTCCCAATCCCCAATTCCCAATCCCCAATTCCCAATTCCCAATTCCCAATTCCCGATTCTCAATTCCCAATTCCCGATTCTCAAACAACAAACAACCAACAACAAACAACCAAAATGATTGCCATTAGACCCGACGAAATTAGCAACATTATTAAGCAGCAAATCGAACAGTACGACCAAAAGGTAGGAGTTTCCAACGTTGGTACAGTACTGCAAGTTGGAGACGGCATTGCCCGGATTTATGGTCTGGACAAATGCATGGCAGGGGAACTGGTAGAATTTGAAGACGGTACCATTGGCATTGCTCTGAACTTAGAAGAAGACAATGTCGGTGCGGTGCTGATGGGTGAAGGTCGCGACATCCAAGAAGGTAGCTCCGTTACTGCTACTGGCAGGATTGCTCAGATTCCAGTGGGAGACGCCGTAATCGGTCGTGTGGTGGATGCTCTAGCTCGCCCCATTGATGGTAAGGGAGATATCAATACCACAGAATCCCGCCTCATCGAATCTATGGCTCCTGGTATCATTGAGCGACGCTCCGTTCATGAACCGATGCAAACCGGTATCACTGCTATCGACGCGATGATTCCCGTGGGTAGGGGACAGCGAGAGTTGATTATTGGTGACCGGCAAACCGGCAAAACTTCCATTGCGGTTGATACAATCATCAACCAGAAGGAAGAAGATGTTATCTGCGTCTATGTTGCCATTGGTCAAAAATCTTCTACCGTTGCCCAGGTAGTGAATGTTCTCCGGGAAAAGGGAGCATTAGATTACACAATTGTAGTCGCAGCCAACGCTTCTGACCCAGCAACCCTACAGTACCTGGCTCCTTACACCGGTGCGGCTCTAGCGGAGTACTTTATGTACAAAGGTAAGGCAACCCTCGTCATTTATGATGACCTCTCCAAGCAGGCTCAAGCCTATCGCCAGATGTCCCTACTACTGCGTCGTCCTCCCGGTCGTGAAGCTTATCCTGGAGATGTATTCTACCTCCACTCCCGCTTGTTGGAAAGGGCGGCTAAGCTCAGTGACGAGCTAGGAAAAGGTAGCATGACAGCACTGCCGATTATCGAAACCCAAGCCGGTGACGTATCCGCTTACATCCCCACCAACGTGATTTCGATTACCGATGGTCAGATTTTCTTATCCTCTGACTTGTTTAACTCCGGTTTACGTCCAGCCATCAACCCTGGTATCTCCGTATCCCGAGTTGGTTCTTCTGCTCAAACCAAAGCAATGAAAAAAGTTGCTGGTAAATTGAAGTTAGAGCTAGCTCAATTCGATGACCTACAAGCTTTCGCTCAGTTTGCCTCCGACTTGGATAAAGCAACCCAAGACCAACTGGCAAGGGGTCAGCGTTTACGGGAACTACTGAAGCAACCCCAGTACTCACCCTTAGCGGTTTACGAGCAAGTAGCCCTAGTTTATGCTGGCTTAAATGGCTATCTCGATGATATTGCTGTAGAAAAGATTACCAGCTTTACAGCCGGACTGCGGGAGTACTTGAAGACCAGCAAACCCAAGTATTGTGAGATTATCAAGCAAGAGAAAGTACTCACCGACGAAGCCGCAACTCTCTTGAAAGAAGCGATCGCAGAATACAAGAAGACTTTCTTGGTATCAGTGTAGATTGGTTATTTGTTGTTTGTCATTGGTCATTGGTCATTTGTTGTTTGTCATTGGTTATTAGTCATTGGTCATTAGTTATTAGTGGCTAGTACAAAGGGCAAACAACAAGCAACAAAGGACAAAGGACAAACAACAAAGGACAAACAACAAACAACAAAAATATTATGCCCAATCTTAAAGCAATTCGCGATCGCATTAAGTCGGTCAAGAATACCAAAAAAATCACTGAGGCAATGCGCCTCGTCGCCGCAGCTAAAGTACGCCGTGCTCAGGAGCAGGTAACTGCCACCCGTCCCTTCGCGGACCGTTTGGCGCAAGTCCTCTACGGCTTACTCAACCGTCTACAATTTGAGGAAGCCAATCTACCTCTACTCAAACAACGGGAAGTCAAGTGTGTAGGCTTACTAGTAGTTACAGGCGATCGCGGTCTTTGTGGTGCTTATAATACTAACGTCATCCGCCGTGCGGAAAACCGTGCCAAGGAACTCAAGGCTCAAGGACGGGACTATAAGTATATCTTGGTTGGACGCAAAGCCATCCAGTACTTCGAGCGCCAGGGAGTAGGGAGCAGGGAGTAGGAAGATAGGGAGTAGGAAGATAGGGAACAGAAGTTATTTTTCTAGCTTTTTAATAAGAGCAATAATCATCCGATTTTCTTCTTGAAGTAAAGAATTAATCAATTCTATATCTGTTTGCTTACATAGTCCTACTCTAGCAGATAAAATAATATGTGTTTCTAATTCGTTAATTGACCCTTGGGCAATATTAAGAAATCTGACGTACTCAGCCGTTGACCTTCTTCCATATCCCTCTGCTATATTAGCCGGAATAGATACAGCAGCTCTCCTAATTTGTTGAACAATGCCGTATAATTCTTCTTTCGGGAAGAGTTTAGTCAACAAATAACACTGTTCTGCTATATCCATGCCTTTTTGCCAAATTATTAAATCTTTAAAGTTATTAATGTATGACATGTCAAAATCTCTA
>JAAHHL010000090.1 GCA_010672185.1 Caldora sp. SIO3E6
CTCCCTCTGCTCCCTCAGCTCCCTCAGCTCCCTCAGCTCCCTCAGCTCCCTCAGCTCCCTCAGCTCCCTCAGCTCCCTCAGCTCCCTCAACTCCCTCAGCTCCCTCAGCTCCCCCAGCTCCCACAACTCCGAGACTATCTACACTAAAATTTTATGATGACTGAATCGATACTCTAGCCAGCGCCTATGGTCCATATCAAGCGCGTGGAACTCTCCAACTTCAAATCCTTTGGCGGCACTACCCAAATTCCTCTGCTGCCAGGGTTTACTGTGGTTTCTGGTCCAAATGGATCGGGTAAGTCGAATATTCTTGATGCTCTGCTGTTTTGCCTTGGTCTTTCCAGCTCTAAGGGAATGCGAGCAGAACGCCTTCCTGATCTAGTTAATCATGATAAAGAGCGTCGGGGCACTGTAGAAGCTAAAGTTACTGTGACGTTTGATTTATCGGATCTTGAGCAACCTTTGTCTATTGACGGTAGTGATGAAGAGCCGACAAGCAATAATGGATTAAATGGACATCAGGACTATTCTGAGGGAACCCTCGACTCTAGGGAGTCTACCGATAACGGTGTAGAAACATTAGCCAATCACCCCCAAACGACAACAGCTAAAGAATGGAGGGTGACTCGGCGGCTACGGGTAACTAAGCAAGGTAGTTACACCTCGAATTACTATATCAATGGAGAATCCTGCACTCAGGGTGAATTGCACGAGCAGCTTAATAGTCTGCGGATTTATCCAGAAGGTTATAATGTGGTGCTCCAAGGAGATGTCACTAGCATCATTTCCATGAAATCCCGGGAGCGTCGGGAAATTATTGATGAGTTGGCTGGGGTAGCAGCATTCGATCGCAAAATTACCCAAACAAAAACTACCCTAGAGGAGGTTAAAGAACGGGAAGACCGTTGTCGTATTATTGAAAAAGAGCTGATTACACAACGCGATCGCTTAGCAGCAGATCGGATTAAGGCGGAGAAATATCAGAAGCTGCGGGGAGAAATTCAACAAAAGCAGCAGTGGGAAGCGGTACTAAAATGGCGAGTACTCCAACAGCAAGAATTTCAACTCCAACAACAGCTTGAGGCAGGTGAAACTCAAGCGCAACAGTTGAATGTCCAACTCAGCGCCATAGAAGCAAAAATTAGTCAAGCTACTACAGACTTAGACCAACTTAACACCCTCGTTAAATCTTTGGGAGAAGAAGAACAGCTGGCGGTTGCCTCTAGCCTTGCTCACCAAGAAGCGGAACAACGTCAGTTAAAAAATCGGCAACAGGAAGTAGCACAACAACTGCAACAAATTGCAGTCAATCTCACCAAAACCCAGGAAGAAATCCACCAGACTGAGCAAATCCAGCAAACCCTCACGGCTGAAAAACAGCAGGTAGAAACCGTACAACTAACTTCCCTACAAACTGCCAGAGAGCAAGCTCAAGCAGCTCTTAACCAGAGCCGGGAAGAGGCTAGTGCCATTGCTTCCGCTTCTGAAGCCTGGGTACAGCAACAAACTGCTTTAACTAAGCAAATCGAAACCTTACTGCAAACCCTTAATCCCCAACGCACCGAGCAAGCTCAGCTGCAAGAGCGCCAAAGCCAACTCACTCGCCTCACCCAAGAGCAAACTCAGTTGTTACAAACTTTAGAGCCAGAAATTGCTACTCAACAAACTCAAGCAGCAGTATTAGATGAACAATTACAAACCTCTAACCAGCAAATCCAATCCCTAGCTCAATCCCTAACCACAGTTGAACAAGAGCTCAATCTCCAGCAACAAACCCAGACGAGACTCCTGGCAGAGCAACGAGATAAACAGCGGCGGCTAGATAAATTAGAGGCTCAAGCTCAAGCTCAGCAAGAAGCCCAAGGTACTTATGCTACTAAAATTATTCTCGAAACCGGTATCCCTGGGGTATGTGGCTTGGTGGCTCAACTCGGTAGGGTGGAACCCCGCTACCAATTAGCTTTGGAAACAGCAGCAGGGGGACGCTTGGGTAATTTGGTAGTGGAAGATGACGGAGTTGCCGCCGCAGGCATCACTCTACTCAAGCAAAAAAAAGCTGGGAGAGCCACATTTTTACCCTTGAACAAAATCCAGGCACGATCATTATCGGAAACGATCGCTCTGCGCTACGCTAGAGGCTTTATTGACTATGCAGTTAATCTGATTGATTGTGAACCCCGTTACCAGAAAATCTTCGCCTATGTGTTTGGTTCAACGGTAGTGTTTGAAACCCTTGATGATGCTCGTCCCTACTTAGGAAAACAAAGATTGGTAACTTTGACAGGGGAAATCCTCGAAAGCAGTGGTGCAATGACTGGAGGCAGTCAGAATCAACGCTCAAGCTTGCATTTTGGTACTAGTGAAGCGGGAGAGTCAGCAGAAGTTACGGCTCTGAGAAACCGCCTTCAGGAAATTGAGCAGATTTTACACCGCTGTGGTGACTTGATTGAGCGGGATTCAGCATCAGTTAAACAACTAACTCAGGAACTAACCGAGGCAAAAGCCAAACGCTCAGAAACTCAGTTGCGCTTGGAGCAATCTCGAAAAGAGAGCAAAAATCTAGGAACTCAGCAAGAGCAAGTGCGATCGCTTCTGATTAAAAATAACCAAGAATTAGCAGTTGCCAACGAACGGTTACAAATCCTTACAAGTGAATTACCAGCTCAAGAAGGGCAGTTGCAGGAGTTACGCCAACAACTCAACCAGCTAGAGGAGTCCCAAACCCCTAGCGAATGGCAACAAATTCAGATTACCATCAAAGCCCAGGAAAGAGATTGTGCTGAGCGCGAACAAGCACTGCGAAAAGCAGAAAAACGGCTGCAAGATTTGGACAATCAACTCTCCCGTGCTGAGGAAAAAATTGCTGAAGGCCACCAAAGGATCGTAGAATACCAACAGCAACAGCAGTCTAATCAAAAATACTCTCTAGACCTGGACTCTCAGCTGGTAGCAATAGACGAGCAAATTAGCCAAACGAAAGTAGCCCTCAAAGAACTAGAACAGAGATTAGGAGAAACCAAACAAAAACGCGATCGCGCAGAGCAGCACCTACGAGAGCAGCAAAAACAACAGCAAAAGCTCTCCTGGAAACTAGAAAAACTCCAGGAAACTCAGTTAGGGCGACAAGCAGAACTTACTACCCTGCAAGCTCAACTGCAAATTCAACAAGCAGAGTTACCTGATCCCCTACCGGAAGTACCCTTATTAGTCAAATCTCCAGCTACCGAAGTGGAGGGTAATGACTCAGAGTTAGTCGCCTTTGAGTCTTTCAGTGCCCAACTAGAGCAACTGCAAAAAGAAATCAAGAATGGACAAAAACGCCTTCAGGGGATGGAACCAGTTAATATGCTGGCATTAGCAGAATATGACCGTACCCAAACTCGTTTATCTGAGCTTACCGAGAAACTGGCAACTCTGGAAGCCGAGCGTACCGAACTCCTGCTGCGGGTAGAGAATTTTACCACCCTGAGATTCCGCGCTTTCAAAGAAGCTTTTGACGCCATCAACCAAAACTTCCAAAATATTTTTGCTGAGCTTTCCGATGGGGATGGTTACCTACAACTAGAAAATCCAGAAGATCCTTTCAGTGGAGGACTTAATCTAGTTGCTCACCCCAAAGGTAAACCAGTACAGCGGCTAGCATCCATGTCAGGAGGGGAAAAATCTTTAACTGCCCTGAGTTTTATCTTTGCCCTACAACGTTACCGCCCTTCGCCCTTTTATGCCTTTGACGAAGTAGATATGTTTCTCGACGGGGCAAATGTCGAGCGATTAGCTAGAATGATCAAACAACAGGCAAAACTTGCCCAGTTCATAGTTGTTAGTCTGCGCCGACCAATGATTGCCTCTTCCGAGCGTACCATTGGCGTTACCCAGGCCAGGGGAGCTTATACTCAAGTATTAGGACTGACATTGCCGTCTAGCAAACGCTAGGCTAGTACAATAAGGAAAAAGGCAACTAAAGCAGAAAGCTGTATATTTTTATAGTATCTGCTCTTTCGTCTACTGTGAAGAAGGTGGGTTATTACCACTACACTACACTAGTAGGATAAATTTTAAGCTTATTGTTGAATGTTATTTTAAGATTCCAGCACGATTCGAGATCAGGATTACGAGACATAATGGCAAATGAATTTATTCGTCAGCGCTCTGACATTGTGAATACTCAGGTAATTACCCGTGAAGACGGTAAACGTCTTGGAATTGTCAAGGAGCTCTTGGTAGATATTGACCGGCGTGAGGTTGTAGCCCTAGGTATGCGAGATAACCTGATCTCTGTTGCCGGGATGCCCCGTTATATGTTCCTGAGCAGTATTCGCCAAATTGGAGATGTCATCTTAGTTGAAGATGAGGATGTGATTGAAGATGTTGACGTAGATGCCTACAGCAATCTGATCAACAATGAAGTAATTACCGAAGTTGGTGAGTTGCTAGGTCGGGTCAGAGGCTTCAAGTTTAATGTAGAAGATGGTACAGTTGTCTCCCTGATTATTGCCTCTATCGGTTACCCTCAAATACCGGACCAGGTTGTCAGTACTTATGAACTTCCCATTGATGAAATTGTCAGCAGTGGCCCCAATCGTTTGATTGTGTTTGAAGGGGCTCAGGAACGGCTAGTGCAATTGACAGTAGGGGTATTGGAGCGCTTAGGGGTTGGAAAAGCGCCTTGGGAGCAAGAAGAAGAGGAAGCTTACTATACCCCCGCAACTAAACCAGAAAATCAGCTGGGAACAGGAGTTCCGGTTCGCACCCCCGTGTCTCAAACTATCCGCACTCCCCAACCGATAGAAGCATCTTGGGATGAGGATTGGCAACAACCAGCACCGGAACCTAAACGCCGACGAGTAGCGGAGCCAGCTTACTACGAAGAAGAAGAACGGAACTGGGGTGATGACCAATGGGTTGATGCCCCCAGTAGACCAGTTCGATACGATAAACCAGTGTACAATTCTTCTGAGCCCTATAAAAGGGACTATGCGGATGAGTACACAGATTACGGAGTCGAAGGGGATGCTTGGGATGATGATGTAGAGCCAGAACCTTACAAAGCGCCCAAGATTAATATTCCAGAGAAGACCAAAACTCCTGAATACGAAGAGGAAGCTGGTTACTAAATTACTGCCTTTCGTAGGGGCAGGTTTAGCTACAATCTGGGCCATTTTGCCCAAATATGGGCTCAAAACCCGCCCAACGCCATCTCCAGGTTATTGTTTGGGCGGGTTTTGAGGTTGATTGTTGCCAAATACGTTACCAATGTAGATATATGGGTAAGGTTGTCTTGGCGACGCTCGCCATTCAAGCAGCCAACATCGAGTGAACTTTCAGATTCTAGTTTAAACAATCGAGCAAGCATGAAGCAAACCTTAAGAAACATTGACCGTGGCTCCTGCCTTAGCCAATGGATCGTGTTTGATTTTGATGGCACGATCGCAGACACCTTAGAAACCGTTATCCAAATTTCCTATCGAATCGCTCGAGAATTCGGCTATGAAAGCATTTGCCAATTCGATGTTGAACAAGTAAGACACTTAAGTTTTAGAGAAAGGCTTCAACTCATTGGCTTTTCCTTTTGGAAACTCCCGTTCTTCATAAGAAAAGTCAACAATAGTCTCAAGAGCGAAATCCAAGAATTAAAACCATTTCATGGAATTAAGGAAGTTATTGTAGAACTCAAAAAGAGAGGCTATAAGGTGGGAATTATCACAGGAAACTCCAAAGAAAATGTCACCCAATTTGCCCTCGCGAATGAGATGGAACATTTGTTCGATTGTCTTTACTCCGCAACATTATTTGGCCCCGCAACATTATTTGGCAAAGACAAAGTCATTCGGAAACTCTTGCGCAAAGAAGCGATAGAGCCACAACAACTCGTTTACGTTGGCGATGAAACAGGAGACATAGAAGCAGCCCAAAAAACTGGTGTTAAGTCAATCGCCGTAAGTTGGGGGTTTAATACCCCTCATGCTTTAGCTGCCCAAAACCCAGATTATCTCATTCAACAACCCCAGGAAATCCTTGATATTTTAGACGCGATCGCTCTAAAATGTGGTAATGCTAGAGAAGCAGCTATCCACACCTCCCACACCCCCCACACTCCTCATCAGTTCGAGGTTTGAGCCTTAACAAGCGTGCCATTCGGCTGCCATCCCCTTGTTAACTTGCCTGACTTAAGAATGTCTTAACCTTCCTGGCGACTGCTATATGTCTTTGAGAACTTGATTTAGAATTAAGGCTTGACAATTTAACCGAACGTTCAGTATTGTTGAAGCAACAAAACAAACGTTCGGTTTAAAAAATAATGATTAAACTCTACGGACACGAACTATCTGGTAACAGCTACAAAGTACAATTATTCCTCTCTGTACTAGGCATTGAGTATCAATATGTGCGAGTTGACTTAATGAAAGGAGAGCATAAGCAGCCAGAATTTTTGGCAATCAATCCCTTTGGGCAAGTGCCAACACTGGTTGATGATGAGCTGGTGATTCAAGATGCTCAAGCAATTCTGACTTACTTGGCTCGTCGCTACGGTGATGAAAACTGGCTACCAACTGATGCGGAATCTCTAAGTCGGATCATGCGTTGGCTTTCTACTACCACAGGTGAAGTACGCCAAGGGCCAGAGAATGCCCGTCTTTACTATCTGTTTGGAGTAACTAACATTAATATAGAGCGGGCAACGACAAAAGCCCATCAAATTCTCAAGTTACTCAATGATCATCTAGAAAAGCATACTTGGCTAGAATTTGAACATCCTACGATCGCTGATATTGCTGTTTTCCCTTATGTAGCGCTAGCTCCCGATGGCAAGATACCTCTAGAGGGCTATCCTGAAGTAGTAGCTTGGATTAATCGAGTAAAAACCTTACCTGGTTTCGTGAGTATGGCTGGTATTTCTTGATTGAATGAACCACAAAGGCACTAAGAGCACAAAGGAAGAAAAATGCCACGTAAGTTTACTCAAATTGCTTTTACCCCAGCTGTCAAAGCATTTCAAGATAGCTATGGCTCTCGTGAAATGTATGCTCGGATGGAGGAAAGTGGACCAGATAATGACACGATTATTCCCCGCTTAGAAGAGTTTATCAGAGCTCGTGATAGTTTCTATCTGGGTACAAGTAACGAAAATGGTTGGCCTTATATCCAGTTTCGGGGAGGTTCTCCCGGTTTTCTCAAAGTTATTGACGACAAGACCCTGGGTTTTGCTGATTTTGCCGGTAACTGTCAGTATCTCACCATTGGTAATTTGTCGGTAGATGATCGAGTTTTCCTATTTTTAATGGACTATGCCCACCGTCGCCGTTTGAAAATTTGGGGACGAGGGAGAGTAATCTATGATGATCCTCAGTTGCTCGAGGAACTCAGAGTACCTGGAGATACATCTGAGGCACAAAGAGCTATTTTAATTCATGTAGAAGCTTGGGATTGGAATTGTCCGAAATATATTCCCATCAAATATTCTGAGGCAGAAGTCGCTGCAATAGTTGAACCGCTGCAAACACGAATTGCTGAGTTGGAGGCTCAATTAGGGCTTGCTGAATAAGTAACCAGTGTCTGACAACGGGGGGAATTGGGAATTGGGAATTGGGAATGGGGAATTGGGAATTGGATAAAGTTCCGCGTCGAAAAAGAAGATAAGACACAAGTCAGTTTGCCTTCTGCGGGTGAACGAAATTTTGGGTGGGATTTCCTAGCTAAGTATCCAAAAATTATCAGTTCTCTCTTCTTCCTCCGCTCCCCAGCTCCCTAGCTCCTCCGCTCCTCCGCTCCTCCGCTCCTCCGCTTCCCAGCTCCCTAGCTCCTCCGCTCCTCCGCTCCTCCGCTCCTCCGCTCCCCAGCTCCCCAGCTCCCTAGCTCCTCCGCTCCCCACCCTTTTTTTCGCTCACCCGCCTCCTGCCTCCTGCCTCCTGCCTTCTGCCTCCTGCCTTCTACCACCTACCGAGACAATCAAGAGCAATTCGTCGAAAATAGGAATAGGTATCGTTAAATTTTAAAAGAACATGGCTGACCCAGAACTGGATCTAGCATCTCTGGTGGCGAGGATGGAAAAGCTCGAAGAGCAGCAAGACATTGTAGCGAAGTATGCTGTAAAGATTAAACGCCAGCTAGATCACCTGACTGAACAATTTAACACCAGACCTGAGTTGCAGCAGATGGAAAGCTTGCAGGAGGTTATTGCTAACCTATCGGAGGCAGTCGCCAATTTGCGTCAACCCTCAGCCACTATAACATCTGAGGAATCTTCAGCGGAGTTGCAAGAAGAGCAGGAAACGGATGATGTTGCTCAAGAGGAAAGTCTGGAAACCGCAATCAGTGCTGAGGAATTTTGCAGACGGATTGAGGAAGGAGAAAAAGACTTTACAGGGATTAACCTAGCCGAAGTTGATTTAACAGGAAAGCGTTTTCCTAATGGTTTAAATCTCTCTCAAGCTAACTTAACCAAAACCAAGCTAGGAAGAGCTAGTCTTCGAGCTGTAAATATGATTGGAGCAAACCTTACAGAAGCGGAACTTGCCAAAGCAGATTTGTTTCAAGCAAACCTCAGTTATGCCGACTTAGAAAAGGCAAACTTTGGACAAGCCAATCTTGCCGCAGCGAAACTAGAGGAAGCAAATCTCCAAGAAGCTAACCTCATTGGAATAGATTTGCAGCAGGCAAGTCTGTATGGAGCCAATCTGAGTGAGGCAAACCTGAATGAAGCTGACTTGGTTCAAGCAAACCTAGCCCAAGCTGATTTAACTGGTGCAAATCTGATTCAAGCAAATCTGAGTGAAGCCAACTTAGATGAAGCGAACTTGGAGTTGGCAAACCTCACTGTAGCAGATTTGAGTAAAGCTAATCTGAACAACACCCGACTCAATGAAGTCAAGCTCAGCGGTACTGATATGACTGGAGTAAATCTTATGGGAGCCAGTCTGAGAGGCTTAAACTTAAGCGGAGTATGCCTGAGCAGTGCTAATCTTTGCGGTACAAATCTTTACGGAGCAGATTTAAGTGGAGCCAATCTCTCTTCTGCCGACTTACAAGCAGCGGATTTGAGGCAAGCCAACCTAGAACAAGCTAACCTCTCACAGGCGAATCTGCATGAGACAAATCTGGGAGAAGGGGATGAACAAGCTAATCTTAACGGTGCGATTATGCCTGATGGCACAATTAATGATTAATACCAACCACCATTAATTAGTTTTTTCACTCAGGGGTGCGATTACTCTCATTAACAGTAAAGAAATATTGCTATTTTTTAAGAAAAATTAATGGATGATGTAATCGCACTCACTATGTTTCAATACACAACCGATACATTTTTCCGACAAAACAACGTTACTTATGGCAAAAGGCAGAAGGCAGAAGGCAGAAGGCAGAAGGCTCCAAGGAAAGAAATTGACAGGTGGTTTGCTGCATTTGTTGTTGTCCTAACCTCCCTGGCGCTTGCGTTAGCTGACATTTAGCTGTTAAAAATCCGATAGTGGTAGAAAGCATAAGTATCAAACAAAGCTCCCACCAAGCTAAAAGTCAAGCTAATAACTAAGACTCCTTCGAGGGAGGAGCCTTTTCCGAAGGCAGCTAGGAAGTCCAAGAGGTGGGTAGTACCAGTATTCCCGATAATTTGTAATCCAGGAACAAAAGCAACTACAGAGATCGCCGTTAACAACATTGTCACCAGTGCAATTGGGGTGACAAAGCTTAGCAGGGTTGTTAAGGCAAGGGAACGAAGAAACCTGGGCAAAATAGTCATAAGTAAGATGGTCTGCTGAGAGAACTCAAAGCAAGTACCGAATAAAACTTGCCATTCCCTACAATAGTGGCGATCGCTTCAAATGGCAGAAAATGTCAGAAATCTTAAATGTTCATTAAGAATCTTGTTTAAATTAATTGAACTTTACTCATAATTGAAAGTTTAAGGACTTCCCTGGTGCTGTAGGCGATCAGCTACGCTGGTGCTGTAGGCAATCGCAATGCTCCTTGATTGGTTGTCATCGCCGTTATTTTTTGCTATTATTATTTTACAATAGGAAAGGTGTGCGCTTATATATAAAAGATAGCTAAGATTTCCAAAAGAGCTCTTGCCTTCTGCCTCCAGTTCCCCTCCTTGGAGGGGTTAGGGGTGGGTTGGTGTCTCATATTTCGCGAGAGTATTATCAATACAACTCTTTCAGAAGTTATATTGGCAGAGAGATAATGCACTCTAACCCTAGAGAGTAGATGAATTCTGAGCGACCGAGACGTAGACGGGGTGTTGTCCTGACTCTGAGCGGATGGCAAAAACTCCAGGAAGCTATAGACGAGTCAGCAAATCAGGAACAGTTTGGGGCAAAGTACACTATTGAAGAACTAAGCGATTGCACTAAACTAGATCCAGGTACAGTCTCAAAAGTCTTAGCCAGAGAAGAAAGAGTTGACCGCAGCAGCCTAGAAAGATTTTTCAATGCCTTTAACTTGGAACTGACCCAGGATGACTATGGTAATCTGGCACAGAAGCAGCAACATCGCCATACTCGTAGTGACTTTGGAGAAGCAGTTGATGTCTCTATTTTCTATGGACGCATTAAGGAACTTAACCAATTAGAGCAATGGATTCTGACTGAGCATTGCCGCTTAGTGGCTTTGTTGGGTATGGGAGGTATTGGTAAAACAGCTTTGGCAGCGAAGTTAGGGGAACGGATTCAGAGTGAGTTTGATTATGTAGTGTGGAAATCCCTGAAAGATGCTCCTCCCCTTAAAGGTATTTTAACCAGTCTGATTCAATTTCTTTCCCATCAGCAGGAAACCGAAGCCGATTTACCAGCAACTATCGCTAGTCGTATCAACCGACTGTTGGATTATTTGCGGGAAAACCGCTGCTTGCTGGTACTGGATAATGGGGAGTCGATTCTGCAAGCAGGTAAAGCCGGGTATTATCGGAATGGCTATCAGGAATATGGAGAATTGCTCAAACGAGTGGGTGAAGCCTCTCACCAAAGCTGTCTACTGTTTACTAGTCGGGAAAAACCACAAGAATTGGCAGCGTTAGCAGGAGCAAGCCTACCGGTGCGAGTTCTACCAATGACAGGATTGGGTTTGGTGGAGGGGCAAGAAATTTTGCAGGCAAAAGGTTTATCCCTATCCGGTTCGGAAGAAGCAAGCAGAGAACTAATTACTCGTTATGGGGGTAATCCCCTAGCCTTAAAGCTAGTAGGGACAAGCATTCAAGAGTTATTTGCCGGTGATATTGCTGAATTTTTGCAGGAAGGAAGTCTCGCCTTTGATGATATTCGGGTGTTATTAGACCAACAGTTTCAGCGCCTTTCCGAGTTAGAGCAACAGGTGATGTACTGGTTAGCGATTAATCGAGAGCCAGTTTCTACCCAAGAGTTAGGAGAGGATCTTGTCCCAAAGGTATCGCGAGTCAAGTTACTCGAGGCATTGAATTTCTTGGGGAAGCGATCGCTAATTGAAACAACAGCAGCAAGTTTTACCCAGCAGCCGGTAGTTATGGAGTATATAACTGACCGGTTAATCGAGCAAGTTTGTGAGGAGGTTAGGACTGGGGAACTTCAGCTATTTAACAGCCATGCTTTGCTTAAGGCTCAGGTGAAAGATTATGTAAGAGAAACTCAAAGCCGCCTGATTCTCAAACCAATTGTACAAGAGCTGATTGCCACTTTGGGTTGTCAAAGAAATTTGGAAGCTCAGCTAAATCAAATTCTGACAACGCTGCGAGAGCAGTTTCCCCTTCAACCTGGATATACCGGGGGGAATATTATTAATCTGCTTTGCCAAATGCAAACTGATTTAAGCAATTATGATTTTTCTTATTTAAATGTTTGGCAAGCTTATCTCCAGGGTGTGAACCTGCATGATGTTAATTTCGCTTACTCGGATCTTGCCAAGTCCGTTTTTACTAAAACCTTCAGTCGTGTTTTGTCAGTAGCATTTAGCCCTGATGGAAAACTTTTGGCCGTTGGTGATGCTAATGGCAAAATTTGCCTGTGGAAGGTTGTGGATGGTCAGCAATTTTTAACTTGTAAAGGACATAGTAGTTGGGTAAGGTCAGTTGCCTTCAGTCCTGACGGGCAAACAATTGCCAGTGGTGGTGCAGACCAAACAGTGAGGCTTTGGGATGTCAACACAGGTCAATGTCTCAAAACCTTGCAAGGACATAGTAATGGGGTATGGTCAGTGACTTTCACTCCGGATGGGCAAACAATTGCCAGTGGTAGTGCAGACCAAACTATAAAGCTTTGGAAAATCAGCGCAGGGCAATGTTTAAAAACTTTGCGAGGACACAGCCATGCAGTAAGGTCAGTAACCTTCAGCTCTAATGGGAGAACCATTGCTAGTGGTAGTTATGACCAAACTGTTAGACTCTGGGATGTCAGCACAGGTCAATGTTCCAAAACTTTGCAAGGACACAGTAACTGGGTAAGATCAGTCACCTTCAGTCCTAATGGACAAACTCTTGCTAGTGGTAGTGATGACCAAACTGTTAGACTCTGGGATGTCAGTACAGGTCAATGCCTCAAAACCTTGCAAGGGCACAGCAATTGGGTTTGGTCAGTCGCCTTCAGTCCTAATGGAAACACTCTGGCTAGTGGTAGTTATGATCAAACCGTGAAACTCTGGAAAATCAGCACAGGACAATGCTTCAATACCTTGCAGGGACACAAAAATGCGGTAAGGTCAGTTGCTTTCAGTCCTGACGGGCAAACTCTTGCTAGTGGTAGTGATGACCAAATGGTGAGGTTCTGGGGACTCTGGACAAAGCAATACACCAAAACTTTTCAAGGACACAGCAATAGCGTATTTTCGGTGGCTTTCAGCTATGATGGAAAAGCCATCGCTAGTGGTAGTGGAGACCAAGCCGTTAGACTTTGGAATGTTAGGACAGGCCAATACCTCAAAACTTTGAATGGACATAGGAATGATGTATTGTCAGTAGCTTTTAGTCTGGATGGGCAAATGCTCGTCAGTGGTAGTAATGACCAAACAGTAAAACTTTGGGAAGTTAGCACAGGGCAATATCTCAAAACCTTACAAGGACACAGTAATGGGGTATTTTCAGTAGCTTTCAGTCCTGTTTGTAAAACTCTCTCTAAAAGAGTTGAGCAAACTATTGCTAGTGGTAGTTATGACCAAACAGTGAGGCTCTGGAATTCCACCAGAAAAGAATACCTCAAAACTTTGCAAGGCCATACCAGTTGGATATGGTCAGCAGCTTTCAGTCCAGATGGGCAAACTCTTGCTAGTGGTAGTGGAGATCAAATGGTGAGACTTTGGAAAGTCAGCACAGGGGAATGTTTAAAAATTTTGCAAGGACACAGCAATGGAGTAAGGTCAGTTGTTTTCAGTCCAGATGGG
>JAAHHL010000900.1 GCA_010672185.1 Caldora sp. SIO3E6
AACATATTAGGCTGGAGTGTAGTCATTTCTTCTGTATTAGCCCAGCACCAGTTGGCAGATGTACACCGACGTGCGCCCTCCAATACTTCCCCCTATCAACCAGCACCAGTTGGCAGATGTACACCGACGTGCGCCCTCCAATACTTCCCCCTATCAACCCCTATCCCACCCACATACCCCAAATTCAAAAAGGCAAATCAAAGGAATTAATCAACGTAGAGGAGGAATATTCTGGGTCCTTTTTCCAACGAGAAGGATTTGCCCAAATATAGTTCCGAACATGTTCTAAATGTTCTGTATTCCGCACGATAGATTCATAATAATTTCGCTCCCATAGTGGTACTTTAGGAGTTGCTCGTACTTCATTAATGCGCTTGGTTGTGGCAGATTTGAATCCAGCAATGATTGAGGCTAGGGATTTGCTTTGACGGCGAAATTGGGGTTGGTTGGGATTTATTTTGATTGGACGGATGTGTTGATGGGATGCATGTTGGTTGGGAGCATGTTGGTTGGGAGCATGTTGGTTGGGCGCACGTCGGTTGGGCGCACGTCGGTGCGCCCCTACGTAATCGTTTGGGGGGATGGGTTGGTTGGGCGCACGTCGGTGCGCCCCTACGGGGGGTTTGTTGGTGATTATGATGATGCCGTGGAGATGGTTGGGCATAATTGTCCATTCATCTAGGATAACTTCTGGTCGTATTTCTGGGGTTCTTAACCATCCTTGAGCGACAATTTTACCTAATTGATTTAAACACATTTGGGAATTGTGAATTTCCCCGAACCAACATTGTCGATCATTGGTGCAAATGGTTACAAAATATACCCCAGATTGGCTATAATCATAACCTTTGAGACGAATTGAACGACGATGATGAATTTGGGGATTGTATTTCATATATTATTTAAGATGACCAACCCTATACACAAAAAATTATATTGCATTACAACCGTAGGGGCGCACCGACGTGCGCCCACCAACACTTCCCCCATCAACCCGAACCAATTGACATCTGTACAACCGACGTGCGCTCACCAACACTTCCCCCATCAACCTGTACCCATCGACATCTGTACAACCGACGTGCGCCCACCAACACTTCCCCCATCAACCCGAACCAATTGACATCTGTACAACCGACGTGCGCCCACCAACACCCCCCATCAACCCGAACCAATTGACATCTGTACAACCGACGTGCGCCCACCAACATCTCCCCGATATTTGTTGTTTTGGATATATGTTGCTTGGAGAGATGGGTTGATTGGGCGCACGTCATTAGTTGAGGGGGTGGGTTGTTGGGCACACGTCGGTGCGCCCCTACGGAATTGGAAAATAGATAACGTAATATGGAAAACCAAGCATCTGATATCTGGGAGAAGGTTCGTCAGCAATTTGATACTGGTCCTTACCCCAGAGTTCCCTTAGAAACATCTCCCAAAGACAATCCAGGTTTGCTCTATCTCCATAACTTGGTGACTGCTTACTATTTAAGAAACCAAAAGGTGATCGAAACGGCAGGGAAAGTCATTTTAGATGCCGGATGTGGCACTGGTTTCAACTCCTTGGTGTTGGCTCAAGCCAATCCAGGAGCCAAAATTATTGGTATTGATTTATCCGAAGCTTCTGTTTACCGAATGGACAACTTCTGATTGGTACAGAGCCAAGATACATCTGCATCCTCAGTTGAGAACGCCTCAAGTGAAAGAAGACCTGATAGAATCCATTATCCAGCACAAATCCTTCAGGATCAGTCGTTATCTAAGTGACACAACAATGGTTCCGATTACAGTGGAGAGTCGCCTAGCTGCTTGTCTGTTGCCCCTGTGGGAGAGAGCGCAGCCTATGCAGTCTCTTGTTGAACGCTGGCTCAAAGTCAGCCCCCTGCATCCTGTGAACTTAGAACCGGTGAACGAGGAGATGGCTTTTGAGGAAGTTAAGAAACTTCTCAGTAGTCTAGAAGCATTTATGTATGTACTTTTGGAGCGGGTTGATGATACTGTTTGAGAGACTGTGAGCAAGATTTTTGGGCGGGAGATGATATGAAATTCAGCGAAAGTGGGTAACTTATGGCTAGGAGCTAGAAGTCAAGCCTTCTCTATTGCTAAGGAGATACTTTAATGAAAAATGAACTTAAACTTAAATTCCTGCAACACCTGAATCAGAAAAAGCAAAATGAAGGTTTTACCCTGATTGAACTGCTTGTCGTTATCATCATCATCGGTATCCTGGCGGCTATTGCTTTGCCCTCTTTCCTCAGCCAAGCTAATAAAGCTAAGCAGTCTGAAGCCAAAACCTATATAGGTTCCATTAATAAATCACAACAAGCTTTTTACACAGAAAAGAGCAGATTCACTACTGATATTAATGAAACAGGGGTTGGTCTCAAAACGCAAACTGCGAACTATATCTATCAAGCTACAGCCGCGAATGGTGGAACAACGGCTAATGTCTGGACTGGTTCTTTTTTAACCACTGATGCTGGAGCCCTGAAAACCTATTCTGGCGAGGTAGGCTTGATTGCAGCAGGTGGAGGTGAAGTAACTAGTGTTGCCGTTTTGTGTGAGCAGACAACAGCAGCAGTGGCTCCAACGAAACCAAATACTAGTGGTACTGGATGTAACAATAACCAAATTTTAGTTGGTGGCACTCAGTAACCCATATTCAGCACCCTGAACTGTCACACTAGGAATCTTGGTTATAGCGCTACGCGCTGGCGTATTTACAAATACTCCCATTGCATCTGTCTCACACTGAGTACCGTTCATTAAAGCTCTAACGAGACCAGCGAGTACTGCTATATTTGGAGATTTTGGCATAAAAAGTTACCAAGATCAACCATAAATTAGGAAAAAACCGATTGTGACAGTAGGGAGTGCAGAATGTGGGCAGTAAATATATCTGAAAAAGAATCTGAAACCCTTCTTTATCCTGTCTAGTAAAACCTACTTTCTGGAGATGTCTAGCACTGGAAGGCAGAAAGCTGTGATGTGGATGGTATCTGCTTTTTCATCTATTGTTAACTGTCAGGTTATTTCTTTCCGCCGCAATACTGCTCGGATAAGCTCGAATCCCTCTCCCTCAGCTTTCCTACCTCCCACACCTCCCACACTCCCCACACTCCCCACACTCCCTTAACCGAGCAGTATTGATTTCCGCCGCACTGCACTAGTAATTGTCTAAATAGGTAAGATGCATTTGTACCCTGAATCAGTAGGTTAATCTTGTGCCTAAGGGTGGATAGTGTAAGTCTATCCACTCTTTCTATTTTTCACTGAAACAGAAGTTTTTCAACCATTTATTGGCAATTTCAACCAATAAGTGACTTATTAACTAAGCAATCTCTATGGTGTCTGCATACATTTCCACTAATTCTGCTGATTGGCAGGAGCAAGCTACTCAATACCTACTGCAAGGAGACTATAGCAAAGCAGCTGATATCTACAAACAGGCAATTGCTGTGGAGCCTGAGGTAAAGTCTCACTATTGGCATTTAGGATTAATGTTACTGTTGCAGGGACGAGAAACAGAGGCTCAGATGACTTGGCTATCCGTAATGATGGAGGGTGAGTCAGAAGAAATTGAGCAGTGGACAACCGAGTTAGTTGAAGTTCTGCAACAAGAAGCTGAACGTCAAGCATCTAATG
>JAAHHL010000901.1 GCA_010672185.1 Caldora sp. SIO3E6
CCGTGGAATTAATTCCACGGCTAATAGCTTAAGTCCACTTAAGTGGACTTGTGATATTAGCCAAGGGTTTGAACCCTTGGTGGGTTATCGCAATTGATGAAAATTTCAGAACAAGCTATTGTCTTATGAAAAAATTATGCTTGCATGTGGAATCACAGAATGTACCTATTGTAGGGTGTGTTAGCGCAGCGTAACGCACCGATTGCGGGTACAATCATTTTCCACATTTTCGATGCAACAGCTTTACAGCTAGATACAGAGGGATGGGGTCGTATGTATGGCTTTTGTAGAGGAGCGCTCTCTGCGCTTAGAGGTGAAATGCGGTCAACTTAGAGACATTAATATTTCCTACCAACGTTGAGCTCAATGAGGATGAATAAAAGAGCGATCGCATACTAATTTTAGTGTTACATTTACCACAAACCGCACAACCACCGTGGAATTAATTCCACGGCTAATAGCTTAAGTCCACTTAAGTGGACTTGTGATATTAGCCAAGGGTTTGAACCCTTGGTGGGTTATCGCAATTGATGAAAATTTCAGAACAAGCTATTGTCTTATAGAAAAATTATGCTTGCATGTATAAGGAATCATATCAAATCCGGCTAAACACTTATCGTATCCTTCAACCTTGCAACTTTCCTCTTTTCCTTGGAGCCCTCTGCCTTGGAGCCCTCTGCCTTATTGTCACCCAAGTGTAACTATTCTACCGGTTTGATATTACCCATTGGACTAATATTTCTTGTTATTTGTTGTTGGTTGTTAGTTGTTTGTAAAAAAAACAAAAAACAAAAAACAAACAACCTTTGAGCAGCGAGGAAATCACCTAAAATAACCCTAAGCAGACCAAGGATCTGGTAAAACCGATATCTGAGAATTACTCCGTGCTGCTTGCTGTTGTTGAATCCTCTCCAAACTGCCAGTGGGAATTGAAGCAATCAACTGGCGAGTATATTCTTTTTGTGGTTCGCGATAGATATTTTCAGCAGGACCAATTTCTTCAATTTTGCCGCGATTCATCACCATAATGCGATCGCTCATAAATTTCACTACACTCAAGTCATGGGAAATAAAGATGTAGGTAAGACCAAACTCTCTCTGTAGTTCCTTGAATAGATTGAGTACCTGTGCCTGCACTGAAACATCTAGAGCGGAAACGGATTCATCACAGATGATAAACTTGGGTTTCAGGGCTAAGGCTCTGGCAATACAAATTCGCTGGCGTTGACCCCCAGAAAACTCATGAGGATAGCGGTTCATCCAGTCAGCATTGAAGCCAACTCGTTCTAATAAATAGGCTGCGCGATCGCGACGTGCTTTGCGATTACCTCCCACATTATGAACCAACATTGGTTCCATTACTGTCTCCCCAATTTTCAAACGGGGATCGAGAGAACTATAGGGGTTCTGGAACACAATTTGCATCTCTTTGAGCAATTGTTGCAGAGATTCCCCTGTTAGATGAGTGATATCTTGACCATCAAAGAAAATCTCACCACTCATTGGTTTAATCAAGCGCAGTAATGTCCGAGCCAAGGTGGATTTACCGCAGCCAGATTCTCCCACTAACCCTAAAGTTTCCCCTGGATAGACTTCAAAGGAGATGCCATTTACTGCCATAAGGTAGCGTTTGGTTCCTCCGAATATGCCCTTGATCGGAAAACCAACTTGTAAATTCTGTACTTTAACTAGGGGAGGTTGTTCTGTCGGAGTTGGAGACTGGTTAGAAGTTGAAGGCTCAGGATTTGTTTCCTGCTCCTGTTCCGAGGTTTCCACTTCCCCAGTTACTATTAATGGTTGAGCAGCCTTTTCTTGAATCACTTGCTCCCCAGTTTCCGTAGTTACCACCTCCATGAAGTCAGAAACTGTGGGTAGGTATTCCAGGCGCTGTTCTAAGCTTGGACGACAAGCCAATAGTCCTTTAGTGTAAGGATGCTGGGGGTTAGAGAAAATTTGCAAAACATCTCCAGTTTCCACCAGTTTACCCTTATACATCACTGCCACGGTATCGGCAATTTCCCCAATTACTCCCAAGTCGTGGGTAATGAAAATCATCGACATGCCACGGGAATCTCGCAACTCTCTGAGCAGATTCAGAATGGTTGCCTGTACTGTTACATCAAGAGCAGTAGTTGGTTCATCTGCAATCAATAAATCGGGGTTACAGGAGATCGCCATAGCAATCATCACCCGCTGTAATTGACCCCCAGAAAGCTCGTGGGGAAAGCGGTTGAGCATTGCCAGTTTTTGTTGGTTAATCTGGTAGTTGATTTCCTTTTCCCCTGGAATAGGTTCCCCTGGTTTCTCTTGGCGGAATTCTTCTAGATAATGCTTCCTCAATTCTGGATCACTAGCAAGCAGCTTGACTTCCTGTAAACGGGCAATTGCCTGACGCCGTGCTTCTGCTGGGGAAACATCTTGGTGTTGGAGAATAGCTTCCGTCAACTGAAAGCCACAGGTATATACCGGGTTAAGGGAACTCATCGGTTCCTGGAAAATCATCGAAATTTGACCGCCTCGGTAAAACCGTCTTTCTTCTGCACTCAACTGTTTCAGATTGACTGGTTGCACTCCATCTGTCGAGGTACGGAAATTAATCTCTCCATCGGTAATCTTTCCCGGATACTGCACCAAACCCATCACAGCTAGGGAGGTAACCGATTTTCCTGAACCCGACTCTCCAACTATTCCTATGGTTTGCCCCCGCTTCAACTGGAAGTCAATACCATTAACCGCGACAACCAGCTGCTCATCAGTTTGGAATTGTACCTGTAGGTTGCGGATGTCAAGAACAATGTCAGTCATGAAGGGAATTTAGAATTTAGAATTTAGAATTTAGAATTGGGGATTGCTTAAAGCCTCGTGGCTTCTTTAAGAACCTGAAACTGCTTGCACTACTTTGAGTGTATCAATATATTGTACAAACTTAACAACCTTGCCATCCTTCAAAGTCCACACCGATGCAGTCGGTGCTTGCATACTTTTACCAGTAGCTTTGTAGGTTCCACTGTCAATCCCCAGAGTAATAACTTTATCCCCAGCGTCGATAAATTCATCTATATGAGCCTGGAAGTTGTCCCACTCAGCACCAATTTTCTGAAAAACACCATCAATGATAGCTTGATGTCCAATGAAGGTTCCGCCATAGGGGATTCCTTCCGACTCAGTCCATTCCACATTAGAATCAAGCACATTGAGGATGCCGGACATATCACCTTGCTCAAATGCCTGATAAAGTCCCTTGATAATTTCGACGTTGTTCATCACTTCTTATTTCCCATTCTTTTGGTTCCCACATACTGTGTCAGATGTTGTGGCAGTGTCTATTATCTCCTGATCTGAAAATAGACGCACCAGACACGGAGACACGGAGACACAGAGACAGGGATTTTCATACATGGCGGTGAAAATTTTTCATCGGGACTGCCCTGGAGCCTCGGAGCCTCCTGCTTTGTTGCACTCACAAACCACAGTAACACTTAGTCTTAGGCTACAGTGGAATTACAAATTAATACAGTTAACTATGAGTCAACCTGCTCCTCGCCGCCAAAAAAAACAACTTGGCAGAGCGCAGGA
>JAAHHL010000902.1 GCA_010672185.1 Caldora sp. SIO3E6
TTACTGGTCAGACATGATTTGTCCGGTAGTGATTTGATTACCAGCTTGTACGATGATGTCTCCACCGTTAACTAGTCCTGATGAATTGAGGTTGCCAGTGGTAATCCCTCCTTGGGGATTAAAGAGGATAATATTGCCACCAGCTCCCACTGTTCCCCTAGAGTTGATTTCTCCCGTGGTGATTTCAGTACCAGCCTGTAGAAAAATATCTCCTACATTAATTACTCCTGATGAGTTGAGGTTCCCAGTAGTAATTGCTCCTTGAGAACTAGTGAGCATAATATCCCCACCAAAGCCGATGGGTGAGCCAGTCTGAAGTGTGCCGGTTTTGATATTACCTTGTAGGCTAGTTATAGCGATCGCACGATGGGGATTGAAGATATCGCCAGTGGTAATATCTTGATTGGCTAGTAGGGTAATTGTGGCGTCATTGTTTCCCCATAAGGTGGCAGCTGTAGTATTAATCGAGCCATTACCCAAAGGTGATTGCAATAGGACTGGATCGTTAAAAATCAGCTCTCCAGCTAGGTTAATCGTACCACTACCATTATCTCGTCCGATGATAATTTGAGAGAAGTTATTGCCCAAACTGTTGGGTACATTGGGTAGGTTGGTAGTGATATCGATGTCCGAATTGAAGTCAAGGGGTTGCAACTGGAGAATGCCATTACCGAAAATCAGTGGGTTTTGCTGTAGTCTAATAAAATTGCTGGTGAGGGTGATATTACCACTACCTCCTCCAAGGGGGTTAATAAAGCTGTTGCTCAAAATAATTCCATTAGTAGCTAAAGTCCCCTTACCTTCTAGGCTGATATTTCCCGTGCCAGTTGTTTCTATGACACCGTTGGCAGCCAGAACAATGTCCCAATTTACATTCCCAGTCCCTTGCCCTGTGCCAATTAGGGTGATATCTCCATCAACTGAGCTTATTCTGGCACCTAGATCCCTAATATGTATCCCTTGATTCCGTGCTGTTCCGTTCCCAGCAGTACCATTGAGAGTAATATTTCCGCCAATTGATTCCACCACACCTTGCTGATAGATAGCAATACCTCGGTTTTGGATGCCAGTAACGTTCAAACCGCCAGTGCCAATTAAGGTAATATCTCCATCGACTGAGCTTACTCCAGAATTTGTGTTGGCAATCTTTATCCCTTGATTAAAATCAATGCCATTGCCGCCAGTACCATCTAAAGTAATACTTCCCACCCCAGTAGCTTGCACTGCGCCACCCTCAACTAGGTTAATACCTCGGTTTCCTTTTTCACTTCCGTTTCCGCCGATGCCAGTCAGATAAATATTTCCATCTACGGAATGAACTGTAGCGTCTGCACCCGCAATTATTATCCCGTCATTAGCTTCAGTTCCATTTCCACCCATGCCATCGAAAGTAATATTCCCTCTCCCTATCGATTCCACTACCCCACCATTGACAAGCAAAATGCCGTAGTTGAATTCTCCAGTCCCATCCCCGCCGATACCATTGAAAGTAATATCACCATCTACCGAAGAGACACTAGTGCCTGCGCCGTCAATTCGTATTCCTTGATTACCCATCACTCCGCCTCCGCCAGTGCCATCTAAGGAAATCGCTCCATTCCCGTTTGTTTGGATTACACTGCCGTTGTTAATAAAAATGCCAATATTGTTGAGAGCATTACCTCTCCCAATCCCGGTAAAATTACCGCCATTGGCATTAATCGTGACACCATTAATATTGAGAGCACCGCCATTAATCTGATCAAAGTCAGCATTGAGGGAGATATTGCCCCCAGCGGTGATAATATCGGCGTTAACATTAATATTGTTGTTTGCCTGGGCAGTTAGTCCAACCCCAGGAGTATTAATATTGATATCAGCATTAAAGGTAATGTCATTTGTAGCTTGCAGAATGACATTGGTAGTAGCCCCATTAATCAGCGCTGCATCTACATTGGTTGGGTTTAAATCCGGATCAGCAAATTCATCGACCTGAGTAAAGTCTATAACTGTCCCCCCACCAGCAACAATTGTAATATCAATCGGATCTAATAACAGCGTCCCTGGATTACCATTAAGAGCAAGGGTATTGACATTGCCGTGAAAGTCCAAAAATTCCTTACCCGATACCTCAACAAAACCACCATCCCCAGAATTAGCACCACCACGAGCATTGATATTACCCAAGAAGCGAGTTACTTCATCTGCCCAAACAATTACCCTACCCCCATCACCATTATTCAATGCATCGGCATTAATCACCGAATCACCACTAACAAAAGTCCGTAACGCATTCGGCACCGTACCTTGTCCTTGATAATCTCCACCAATCAAGACAGTGCCACCACCATTACTGCCAGAAGCATTGATATTAGCACCGAAAAGTCCCACTTTTTCCCCTAATACCTGAATGGTTGGGGAATGGGGGAATGGGGAATTGGGAATTGGGAATGGGGAATTGGGGAATGGGGAATTGGGAATTGGGAATTGGGAATGGGAGACATCTAGGGAACCGGAAATTATGGTGGTACCTGCTTCCTGAGGAACAATTGTACCAGTATCAACTAACTGTACTTCTCCTGATGGAGTTAAACTTAACCCTGTATCTAATTCCTGTAATGGTCCTGTGAGTAAAGCTGGTAAATCTACAGGATTAATCCCTACTATCTGTCCCCTACTATCTCTTGGAGGTTCAACTTCTAAACTCAGTAGATGTCCAGCTGAAGTTATCCTAACCAGATTCTCCCCTGGTACTGCCGCAACGGTAATATTTCCTCCAGCTGCGGTAATTTCTCCCGTATTGATAACCGTGCCACCAACTAAAGTTAGATTTTGTCCCGGTTGTACTCTTAAAGACCCTGCATTAATAATAGTTCCTGATGGCGATCGCTCAAAAGCCAACCAACTCGGAGTACCGATTAAACTCTGGTAATTATGCTCACCAACAGCATTGAACCAACTATCTCCACCAAAACCAATACCCGTGGCAGTCGTGGCAAAAAAGTCAGCGGGAACATTTAACCTGGCATCTCCACCAAAAATTATCCCCCCTGGATTCATCAAAAAGAGGTTAGAGTTGCCCCCACTTACCTGAATTAAACCATTAATAAGCGAAGGATCACCCCCAACTATCCGTCCTAGGATATTCTGAATCTGGGGACTAGAGAGGAAATTCGCAATTTCCCCAGAACCCAAACCAAATTGCCCAAAAGAATGGAACAGATTTGCACCATCCCCCGAAAGCTTTCCCCCAGTAATGTCGTAGCGATTACCATTAGGGGTGACCATAGTTTGAGTACCATCAGCAGCAGGAGTGATGGATTGAGCTTGTCCTGGTGTCGCAGCAATTAGGACAAACAGCGGTACAATGGTCAACCATTGACGGAACATCTCTGTAGGTAATTTTCTGAGGGCAACTCGGATTTCTTGCCAAGTTATTGGCTTGTCAGTATTGATAGTCAAAATACTTTTATAGCAAAAGACAGAGGGCAACCGGGCATAAGGGAAAAGATTGACAGGTAAAGGTTTGCTGCATTTGGTGTTGTCCTAACTGCCAAGGTGGTTGCTATAACACCTAACACCTAACACCTAACACCTAACACCTAACACCTAACACCTAACACCTAATACCTAGCACCTAATACCTAATTATATGAAC